>RDOE01000067.1 GCA_011364975.1 Promethearchaeota archaeon
TTCTCATTTATTAATTTCTTATCTTAATCAATATTGTTATCCATTGGTACCAAAAACATTTGAGGAGTTAGCAAAAGCAATTTTATCAAAGAAAATTGTGATTATGGGGGGCCTACAACCTGGTCAATCAACTACTTCGGTAGCAATCGAAATTGCAGAATATATAAAAGCTGATAATCTAATTATACTTACCGATGTTAAAGGAATTTTTGATAAAGATCCCAAGATTCATAATGACGCTAAATTACTCCCAAAAGTAACCTTAAAACAGCTTAGCGACATAATTATAAACAAAAGTAGTGAAACTCAAGCTGCAGCAGGGGAATACAGGATTTTTGATGCCGTTTCCCTTCAAATTCTCAAAAGAAGTAAAATTACGGTATGTGTTCTTTCAGGCATAGAAGTAGAGGAATTTCAAAAATTAATGAATCGAAGTAAAGAATTTATTGGTACACTTATTACAGATTAGAATTTATTATCGTAAATTATTTTAACCTTTAAGATTTCTCTACTATAGAAATAAATTTTAGTTGAATAAAAGATATAAATATGTCTCAGTCTTCTTGGAAAGATCAGATTAAAAAGAAATGGGGGCCACATAGTCATTGTCCTATCTGTGGAAAAGCAATGCTCAGTGATAAGCAATTTTGTAGCCAATCATGTAAAGATAATTATATTTCCCGTGAAAAAAAGCAAAAGAAAAAGGGAAGGATACAAATGATTATCCTTTTTGGGATGATGGGTGTAATGTTTATTTTTATCATGTTTATTGGATAAAAATATATGAGTTAAACCTTCATAAATTTTTTAATTTATGCTAATTATTATAATAAATATGAAGAAGGTCACTATTTTATAGTGAGCAGAGATAACCAAGCCAGGTCAATGCATTTGGAAGTTCTTGAATTGAAAATTTCAAGCGACAAACGGTGATGGACTCAAGATCCATTGTCATAGGACTACGGGAGTTCAAATCTCCCTCTCTGCATTTTTTTCAATTTCTACAAATCGATGAACAGATTAATTTTTTTATTTTTTGAATTCCTTTAATATTTCATTTATAAATTTCATTAAAGGTTTAATAACTTCTTGCTCATTCTTTATGCCTTTCAGAAAAAGTATTAACAATACTGGTGCATTTAAAGAAGAAGAGAATTTCTCTGCAATAATTTGGTTTAATAGTTCTTTATGAATCCCAAATAATTTATAGGATTTAGATTTGATTTTCATCTCATCAATTCGAATCGGTGTTGCGATTGTAACATCTCCGATACCAAATTCTTCATTGTCTGAAATTAAGAGTAAATAAGATTTATGTAATTCAAATAAGCGAAGATATATTTTTAAGCTGTCAATATCAATATCTTTTTCAACTATAAGTTTCATATTTAGTTAAATAATATTTTATTAAATTCAATCGTAATTATATTTTAAATTCTTCTTCAATTTTCCAGCCTTTCGGTTCTCTATTTATTATTCTTTCCTATCTAATTTTTTTGCCTCTATTACCTGATATTTTCAGTTACCATTAAACAATGGCTTTATATCTTAATTTGAATTAAAAATTATAAATAATAATTTATACCTATTATTTAAAGCTATCAAATACTTAAGATTTCTCTATTTCAATGTCTAGTTCTGAGGATTTATCAAATAAAACTAAAATCTGTGAGATAAATATATGTTATAATTGCAATAATAAGGTATTTGATAAATCTATTAAGTATTGCCCAAAATGTCAGGTTCTTCTTAATCCTAATGACTTAAAGTGGCGAAAAAGTTTCATTCTTTTCTTACTTTTATTATTTATATTCCCTATTATTCTGATTGCTTATACAATAATTTCTTATTATCATTAGAGTAAAAAAATTCAATTTTACAAATAGTTTCATAGATCCACTTAATCTGGAGAAAAAATTACATCTGATATTCTTTGTCGTCTTATATCAAAATCATGATCAAGATGTAAGGTGATACAGTGTTGATCCTTCCTTTCCTTATTCTTATGAATATAACTTACAGGTACAACTGGTAAATCTGAATTATTAATATAACTTTTTGGAATTGGAACCGGAATCACTTCTTTACATCTTTCACAATTTACTAGAACTACCCTATTATCTTTTCTCTCCAACTTTTTAATTCGATTTAATAAACTTGTTGATAAACCAGGGGAGTCTATTGTAATTTTATTTATTTTAGGTGGTTCTGGTATTGATGGAATGTTAAAGTTCTCCTCTTCTTCTGCCCAATCTTTTTCCTTTACCTTTTTCATTATAGACTCCTTGTTTAATGCTTGGAATTTGAATGTTATAACTGGTTGTAAAATGGTTTTAGTTTATCTTCTAATAATGATTAAATTATTATAGCAAATAGAAAAAATCTACACTCCAAATATTTGTCTTAATTCGGCATAGATTTTTGAAAGCTCAGAAATAATCTGAACATTATTTTGCTGCAGGTAATAATTGATATAACCTGATAGCCCTTCATTATCCTTAATCCAATCTAAAAATGATTGTATTTCCCCTCTTAATTGGGAATCAATATTTGAATTGACTTGAGTTGCAGAAGTTGTACCATAATTACCCATTGCAGTGTTTGACTCCAAATAACTACTTTTTGAGCTTATTTCTGCCAGAGTTCTTGCTGTATCCATTGTTGCACCCATAGGTTCTCCATCGGGTTCAAGGTATACAATTAATTTATGTTCATCATCTTTTGCTCCAAGGATGTGGCCTTCTCCTCGAATTGAAGTAGCTACTAATCGTTCGGAGGTACATTGAAGTATAGAATATTTGACTCCAGATATCATAACGAATTGTGCATTCATACTGTTCCAGCTGGAAACAACGCGACCTACATCTGGACTAATATCCCAATTATCCGTTGAATATAAAATATTATCATTTCCTTTAATAACTGCCGCAGCAATAATGCTAGGATCTTTTCGCATAAGATTATTTACTGCTGTTGCGGGATCAATGGGCATTTTTTATCCTCCATTTTTAAGATTATAACTAAGTTATAATAGAATTAATATTAATATATTGGTATAAATATAATTATAAAATTATTATTAAAAATTTATTGTTGGGAAGCTAACCTTTTTTTTCCTTTCTGATATTAATTTTGCCAAATTTAAGGTTTTTTTGATTTTCATTATCTTCAAATTGAGAGTATCTTACTTTTTTTAAATTGTATTCAAAAACCATTTCATTTCGAAAAAAAAATTCGTGTTCTAAATCTTGCTTTTTCTTTTCATTGAGATGATTTTTCAAGGAATCTTCATCTTTAAAAATCTTTCCACAAACTGGACATGTTATAAATGGATCTTCTAATAAGCCTTTTGGAGACTTTACTATAACCGGTAAAACCTTCTTTTTATATATGTTTAGCTCATTCTTCCGACAATAATGCTTTTGTAATTTACCATACGGAGGATATTGAAAAAAAATTTTACTCCCATGAGTACATTCCCAATATAACACATCTATACCACATCGTGGACAAGATGTTTTAAAAGAGCGGAGATAACAATGACTTCCGTGACTCTTAGAATAATGTCGCATTATATAAATAGAAAAATAAAACCTATTAAAATTTTTTGGTGCAAATTTAAAATCAAAATTATAGTCTTATGATTTTTATTAACTGATAAATTCCAAAAACGCAAACATTTAAAAGTATGACTTTAATTATAGAAATTAAAGAATTGAAAAAGTTTTAGGTATAAGTTTTTGGATCTTTCAACACCTCAAAATAATTTAAATTTATGCCCAGAATGTGGAAACTCAAATTTAATTTCAGATGAGGCGCGTGGTGAGATCATATGTAATATCTGTGGTTTAGTTTTAAGTCAAAAAGTAATAGACTCCGGTCCAGAATGGAGAGCATTCTCCTCAGAGGAGGCTAACAGAAAGGTTCGTGTAGGTGCTCCGACAACTTTAACCCTTCATGATAAAGGATTAAGTACTATGATTGGTTGGAAAAATAAAGATGCATTTGGTAAAACAATTAGTCCTAAAATGAAAGCTGAAGTTTACCGATTAAGGAAATGGCATGTAAGAACCAGAACAAACAAATCAATTGATAGAAATCTCGCCTATGCGATGAATGAATTAGATCGTTTTGCTTCCCAACTTAACCTTTCTAAAGATTTGAAAGAATCTGCGGCTCATATTTATAGAAAAATGGCTAACAAAAATTTAATTAGAGGTCGATCCATTGAAGCGATGTTAGTTGCATCAATTTATTTATCCTGTCGTCTTAATCATGTACCGAAAACTATTGATGATTTTATGGAATTTGCTCTTGTAGATAAAAAAAAAGTGGCTCGATGTTATAGATTAATTCTAAATGAGTTAAAAGTCAATATCCAAGTATCCTCTCCAATAAACTTTATCCCTAGATTCTGCGCTGAGTTAAGATTATCTGGCAAAACACAAAATAGAGCAGCAGAATTGTTAAAGCTAGCAAAGAAATATCATATTATTGCAGGAAAGGCACCAACAGGTCTTGCGGGAGCAGCATTGTATGTTGCAGCTATTCAAGAAGGAGAAAGAAGAACCCAAAAAGAAATTTCTTTAGCTGCTGGAGTCACTGAAGCGACAATTAGAAATAGATATAAAGAATTAGTAAATCATTTAAAATTCGATTTAAATATGTAAGGAAGAAAAATAGAAAATTACGTAGTTAACGTACTTTAATCCTTTTAATAACATCTGGACGTTTTTTATACAATATTCTAAATCCACAGTGTGAACATTTAATCCCAGGAAGTGCATTTAATTCCTTTTTTGTAACTTCCTTCCCACAACTTTTCCTTGCACACACATATTTCATGAATCAAATAAATTAATCAAAGTTAAAATATTTTTCGCTAATGAAAACCAATAAAGAAAAATGGAAATATTATCATATTAATTTAAGCTTTATTGAGGATTAAATATATAAAGATTTCTTTTTATCCTCCGTATCGATAAACTGAAATGTATCCAGGTCTTTTTCGAGTTGTTCTCTCTTATTTTGAAGATTTTTAGTAATATCATCTAAATTTTCTAAAGAGTATTTTTTCTTAATTGGAAGTGAGAATGAGTTCTTTAACATTTCTAAAAGAGTAATTGAAGCTTTTAAATCAGTAATATCTTCATTCACCATGGCAATATTATCCGTTTCAGCTAATAATACTAAACCATCTATATTGAACCTTGCTTTTGCCAATGTTGGAATTAACCCATTAGCACCAATAATTACTCCTTTTTGGATTTTTTGACATTTATTTTTAGATAAAAACTCATCTAATAATTCTCTGTTAGTAGAACTTGCATATATATTAGGAATTTTTTGGTTTAACTTGCGACTACTTACGGGATATGCCCCAAGAGCAATAATCAGTTTAATTTCTAAATTAAAAATAATTTCTGTTAAAAAATTTGATATTTTGTAGATACCTTTTGGAGTTAAGCTCTGAGCATCTGCAGTAATTAACATTATATCTCTAAGAGATTCAGGATCTTTCCAAAAAAGAATTTCTGCTTTGGGCGCTGAAAGTAAACTATCATCAACAATAGCACCTGCGGGATAGTCATCAAAAATAAAGTCCATATAATGCTGTGCATCTAATTGTCCTATTAATGAATCTAAGGCAAATTTACCTACATCTGCTATACCGGGCATACCTAAAATACAAATAGGATTTATAAAATCATTTTTTGAAAATTCAATATGTTTAATAATTCTAATACCGGATTCAGTCAATTTTTATACCATAATAATTAATTTTGATTGATATAAAATGTGTCTTCTTTTTTTCTTTAAAATCAATGTGTTATCCTAATAGACACATGATTTATCGTTAAAGTAATACTTTCATATTATCACAGAACACTACTTAAGTAGAAAGAGTAATATCATCAAATTAATAAAAATTTGTTAATTTAACAAATAGAATAGAATTGGTAAATCTTAAATATAAATGTATGAAGTGTGGAACGTGTTGTTCAATTCCTAAAGATATTGAGGGAAATTATATAAAGAGAATACCCTTATACCCTGAAGAAGTAAATAAGTTGATAGATATTGCTCGAGAAAGAGGTATTCCATTAAAGGTTAAAGAAGATTTAGTATTTCCAGATATTTTAAATAAAAAAATTCTCGTTCTAACTTATAGATTCATTTTAGAGAATTCAGGTTATTGCATTTTTCATGATCCTATTGTTGGCTGTACTATCCATGAAAATAAACCACTTTCTTGTCAAGCATATCCCTTAGCAATAAAAAGGATTGATGCTTTTAATTTAGAAATATCTATAGATCCACTATGTAATTGGATTGAAAAAAATTATGAAAAGTTAAAACAATTAAACTTACAGAACATAAAAGAAATATTTTCGGAAGAATATGAAAATGCAATAACATTTTTACGAAAAAATAAAAATTTACAGCTTAAGATAAAAAAATTAGAAGTAGAAAAAAAGATAAAAATATCACGGCAAATTTCATTAGATGATTTTAATAGATTTTTAAAAGAATGGGATCGAATTGAAATAATTACAAAGGAATCTCAAAAATGAAGAAATTCGTATCATTAATCTCAGGTGGATTAGATAGTCCAATTGCTTCCTATCTAATGATTAAAAAAGGATTTATCCCTATCTTTATTTCATTTTTAACTTCTGATGATATAGATCATACATTAAAATTAAAAGTTAGCAAAGTAGTATCAGAATTAAGTAAATTCACCAAATATAAGGTTAAATTATTCTTTATAAACCATGACTCAAATTTAGAAAAATTCGTTAATGATTGTGACCGTAAACTCACATGCATTTTATGTAAGCGATTAATGTTAAGAATATCTAAATATATTGGTAAATTAGAAAATACTAACATCATTATTACAGGAGATATTATGGGAGAACAAGCAAGCCAAACCCTAGATAATCTTTTTGCTTATCAAAATATAATGAAAGAATTTATCATCCTTAGACCTTTAATTGGCTTAAATAAACATGATATTATTAAATTTAATAAAGAATTAGGCCTCTATGAAATAACTTCCACGCAATCAGCAGGTTGTCGCTACAATCCTCAATATCCAGAAACTCATGCAAAATCTCATGAAATAATTTATTCGGAATCGAATTTAGATATAGATTCTTTAATTAAAAACTCAATTAACTCAGTAGAAACTTTAGAATTTTAATTCTAAGTCACTAATGAGTTTCTCAAATTCTTCATCCTCTAATTCAAGTGTTTGAAAATTATGTAGCAATTCACAAATTAATTGTGCTAAAATATGTTTGCAGAAGTTACGTTTTTTTTTAATAACAACATTTTTATAAAAATCTTGACATGAACAAAACAAAGTGGGGTAGATAATATGTTCACAATTTTCTCCTAAAGCAACCCATACTATCCTATTCGAAGGGCTATAAGTAATTTTTGTGATACCCTTCCTTATTACATCAATAACTTTGTCACTTTTGTTAGGGTAAAGTGTTTCAATATACTCTATGAGTTCATTATCAATAAATTTCTTTTTCTTTAGTTTTAGTTTAAGCTCAAATATAAAATCTTTTGACATTTTTTAATCATAACAATATTAGTATTTTAAATTAATAAAAAGGATCCTCACTTGAAAAAAATTTTATATTTTCCTACCAGGTATTTTCCAGCAATTTCAGGAGCAGAATTTTATATCCAAAGAATTGCGGAAATACTTAATTTAAAATATAATTATAATGTAAACATAATTACATCGAATGCTCTTGATTTTAAGTCATTAAGAGCAGTTAATGGTAAATTAGTAGATGAAAATAATAAATATTATAATATTGTAAATAATTTAAAAGTCAATCGTTATCCCATTAACTATTCACTAAGCTTAGATGCAAAAACACAAATAGTGAAGGAATTAGCATCATCTCAGAAATTATTTCTCGATGACACACAAATAAAATATTTCTTATCAAATGGGCCATACTTAGAAAATTTATTAAAGGAACTTGAAAAATTTAAACAGGATTCATATGATCTTATTCATACTACTTTTTATCCCTACTTTAATTTAGTAATTACACTGCTAATCGGAAAAATAACAAATAAGCCAACAATTTGTACCCCCTTTTTCCACTTTTCTAATCCTAGGTATTTAAATTCTGCAGCTGTTAAAATTTTAGATAAATTCGACATAATTATTTCCTGTACCAGCTCAGAAAAAGAATTTTTAATCAAAAATTTTAAGATTTCAGAACATAAAATTAGAGTAATACCTATGGGTGTAGATAATAAGATATTTTCCGCATCCTTACATAAAGATAACCATGAATATAGCTTTAAACAAAAATACTTCAGAAAAAAAGAAAAATGTTATAAAATGGTATTATTCTGTGGATATAAGAATTTTGAGAAAGGTGCATTATCAATTCTCAAAGCAATACCTCTTATAGTTAACAAATTTAGAAAAGTATATTTTGTGTTTATTGGACCATCAACGATAGCTTTTAATAGAGAACTTTCTAAACTCCAAAAATTGAGAGATTACCGAATTATTAATCTCTCACCAGATAATTTAAAGGGGTATTTTGACAAAAAAAAAATTGCGGCATTTCAAGAAACTGATCTTTATTTAATGCCTAGTAGAAGTGATGCTTTCGGCATCGCTTATCTAGAAGCATGGGCTTCTGGAAAACCTGTTATTGGGGCAAAGATAGGGGCAACTCCTGAAGTAATACGTCAAGATATTGATGGTTTTTTAGTGGACTTTAACAATCCTATTGATATAAGTGATAAAGTAATTAAGCTCTTAAAGAATAAACGATTAAGACATAAACTGGGAAATTCTGGTAAAGAAAAGATTGAAAAATTTTTTACGTGGGATATTATTACAAAAAAGACTCATGAATTATACCAAGAATTAATTACAGAATGGGGAAAAAAATGAAAAATATTGCGGGAAATGCATATCTTAATAAATTTGATGACCAAATTCTAGCTGATTCTGTTTCAATTAGAGAGGTTTTAAAAATTTCTGATACAC
This sequence comes from Promethearchaeota archaeon, assembly GCA_011364975.1. Lineage (GTDB taxonomy): Archaea > Asgardarchaeota > Lokiarchaeia > Sigyniarchaeales > SOKP01 > SOKP01. The sequence continues at coordinate 9,044 of RDOE01000067.1, forward strand.
CATTTATGATTTTTTTGGAAAATAGAATAAGAGAAAACATAAGAAATTTCTGTAATACATTTAAATCAATCTTTAGTAATTTTGAGAGTTATTATTCATTCAAAGCTAATTATCTTCCCGAAATTTGTAGAATTATACAAAGCGAAGGAATAGGTGCTGAGCTTGTCGGATTACCCGAATTAAATCTAGCTCTTAGCCTTGGATTTCCATCTGATAAAATAATAGTAGGAGGCCCATACTTACCAGACAATCTTATTGATAAATCAATAAACAAGGATGTTAGAGAAATTATTGTGTATAATCTTAATGATTTAAATCGTATAAACGAGTTTGCGAGAAAATATGATAAAGTTCAAAATATCTGTTTAAGGATTAAATCTACTAAATTTGCAAGTAAATTAGGTATCTCATCTAGTTTAACTAAAATAAATATATTAAAAGATTTATTGAAAAAGAATAAAAATATAAAGTTAAAAACTATTTTATCTCACTATTCTACTCAAATGAATAATTTCGAGCAATATAGCGAAAACATAATGAATATTATACATTTTTATGAAGTTCTACAAAAACATAATATTGATATTGAGAATATTAACTTAGGAGGAGGATTTCCTGAAGCTTCTATAATGCATAAAGAAAGGTTAAAGATAATTGCCCAAAATATTAAATCTATATTAGAACAACATGATATAAATTATAAAAAAGTATACGCTGAGCCAGGGCGTTATTTTGTAGGTGATTCTGGATTATTTATCACTCATATTTTAAAAAAAACTTCAGAAAGATGGATATACATAAATATTGGAAATCATATCTGCCCTAAATTCGCAAGATGTTCCCTAAGATTTTATAATGGTTCTAGGATAAATGATCCACATAAATTTAAAACTTCTATAGCCGGAATAATTCCAACAGACCAAGATGTGTTAGTAAAAGATTACTTTTTTACGAAAGAATTAAAGGAGGGGGATTTTGTTATGGTAACTAATGTAGGTGCCTATTGTTTAACCTTTTCTAATAGATTTCCTTATTCATTGCCAAATATTTTCTTAATAAAAGGTGAAAATATTCAAAAAATATTTGATCAAGAGATCCAAGGTGATTTTTTCATTAATTCATCAAAAATATACTAATTAGATTGGATAAAAAATAATATCTGTGTATTATATTAATTCTAATTTTTCACATATATTATTTCTATAATACAACTAAAACCTTATTTGTTTCTCTATGGAATCTTTAATTAGAAATGCTCAAAAAAGAGAAGTCGTGAGACCTAATAAAGAACAATTTGGCTATGCTAACATTAAAATAGTAGGCTGTGGAGGCGCTGGGAATAACACTGTTGATCGATTAATGAAAATTGGCATTAAGGGAGCTAAATGTGTAGCAATTAATACCGATTTACAACACTTAGAAAGCGTAGAATCGCATATAAAATTGTTAATTGGAAGAAATTTAACGAGAGGTTTGGGGGCTGGGGGAAACCCAGAAATTGGGAGAGCCGCAGCAGAAGAACAAAGAGAAGACTTAACAAAAGTTTTGCGAGAATCTAATTTAGTATTTATTACATGTGGAGAAGGTGGAGGTACTGGCACTGGAAGTGCCCCTATTGTTGCAGAAATAGCCAAACTGGAAGGAGCAATAGTTGTAGGTGTTGTTACATTACCTTTTAATACTGAGATAGGACGTATAGATAAAGCTCAATTAGGATTGAACGAATTGAGGAAATATGCGGATACTTTGGTAGTAATTGATAATAACCGGTTATTAGATATTGCTCCTGATTTGCCCATAATTGAAGCCTTTAGTGTAGCCGATGAAGTATTGGCTACTATGGTTAAAGGAATTACAGAAACAATTTCATTACCATCATTGATCAATTTAGATTTCGCAGATGTGAGAACTATTTTAAGTACGGGAGGTGTAGCAATAGTTGGAGTGGGTGAATCTGGAAATAAGGATAGTAGAGTGGAAGAAGCAATAGAGGATGCTTTAAATTCACCACTTTTAGACGTATCAATTGATGGCGCAAAAGGAGCATTAATTCATATATGCGGTGGAAATGATATGACTTTAGCAGAAGCAAATTCAGTAGCGAAAAAAATTTCAGAGAAAATGGATGTTAATGATTCAATGGTAATCTGGGGAGCAAGAGTAAATGACGAATTTGATGGATATTTGAGAGTAATGCTTCTTATAACCGGTATTAAATCTCCACAAATTTTTGGTAAAGAAACAACAAATGTTCAATCAATTAGTTCCGATAGATTACCAAAACAAAAAGTAGGATTATCAGACGATATTTTTAATATAGGAGAGTTATCGTTCGATTAAAATCATTTTTTCTACTCCTTTATATATCATTTTTAAAAATTAAATCTATGGATCAAAAATTCTCAAATAAGACTCAAAAAGAAATTGATGAGTTATTAAGAAGATTAAATGAATGGGAGAAATACTTTTCAATTAACCTAAATTATTTTTACGAGGGATGGGCCCTTTATTTTAGGGAAAGAACTATGTATCCCCGGCTTATTGTGGTATTTAAACCATATTCTGAGTCAACTTTTTCGCTAAGTAGTTTCGAAATTCACACCTGTATAGAAAATAAAGAAAGATTTAGACAATTATATTTAAATAATAAGATTCCAAACGTCAATGATTTAATTTCGGAGTTTAAAAAGGTTCTTTATGGAAAGGATATAATCTCCTCACTCTCAAATGAATATCATTTAAATCGTTATCCTTAAATTTTTCAGAATAAACATATCTGTATTAAAATTCTGGTTTATAAAATTTCTTGAATTCTTCTTTCTTCTTTTCATTATATTTCCTTTCTAAGAACTTTAATACGGAGTGATGGGGCATACCGTTAAGCAGCATACTTACAGCTTTTCTCGCAATTTGTAGATTTTCATATTCTGCTATTAAAGAAATGGTTTTTCCATATACTGATACATAACTTTCAGCATATCTTTCAATAGCTTTTCTGATCTCCCCATTTCGTCCTATTATTCTTCCTTTCATCCTTTTTACTTTTTTTTCTGACTTTCCTAAAAGATTATATAAATTAAATATTTCAAGATCATAAGTCTCATCAAGTAATTTCATTGCTTTATTTGGATTAAAACCTCTATTTATTGCGTTTATAATCTTTTGCCCTAGAAAAATATTAAGTGGGTTATATTTCGGATGATCAAGAATTGGTTTAATATCAAAATCTCCGGTTTTACTATCTAAGATAATATTAACTCCTAATGATTCTTCAATTCCTTTTTTGGTTTCCCCATCCTTTCCAATAACAACTGCTATTCTATTTTTTCCTACTTTCATAATTTACAACGCTATTTATTTATATTAATAATTTCATAATAAAAATCTTCTGGATCAGGAGTTTTTAATCCCAATTTTTCAAAATAATTAAAAATATTTTTAATATCTCTTACTAAATAAACTTCTGCTTTTGGATGTTCCTTGGTTACTGCTTGTGAGATATCAATTATAACAGGTTTTTTATTGTGAAATAAAATGTTGAACTCTGATAAATCGGCATGAACTAAATTAGCCTTTTGATATAAAATTTTCATAAAGTCCGTAATCTCATTAAAAGTCTTTTTAGGATCTTCTAAATCCTTGATATCTTTAAGTCTAGGGGCTGGTGTTGATTTAAATCCAATATATTCCATAATTAATACATTATCTTTAACATATATCGGTTTGGGTACTTTTAGACCCACTTTATACGCTCTTTTAAGATTTTTAAATTCCTTACCTGCCCACAAAAAGATAATTTTTGTGACATTATGTGGAATCTTTTTATATCGAGGATCTCCAATAATATAGTTTTTCATCCATTTTGAGGTGTTATTATCTATTTTATAGATTTTTACTGCTACTTCTTCCCCAATATTGTTATATGCTAAGTAGACATTAGCCTCTTTACCTGCGGAAATAATCCCTTCAATTCTGTGTAATATTTGATTTTTAAGAATTTGATTTACAAGAAAGAACGTCCTTTCATCGAATACCGAATCGACAGTTGCTCTTCTCTTAGTATAATCGACCTTTTTGATTCTTTTAACATCAATACTTTTCTTTTCTAAATCATCTAGATTTAAGTTATTTCCATGCTCAATATCATCTACCATTAGATCCTCCTCAATTTCAGGTTCTTTCTCTTCTTGAATATTATCATTTTTTTTCAATTATCCCTCATCTCGCAATATATATAGAGATATTTTTTCATCAAAGAATTGGTTATAATCCTTTACTATTTTTAAATCATTTTTATCTCTTAATACTACCATCTTTTTAGTAATATTTTCAATAAAATATTTCTCTTCATTTAGCAAAATCCAATCTGACTTTTTGAAAGGTAAGAATTTTACAAGAGTTTTTAACCTGTAAAGATTTCGACCTTTTTGAGAATCCCTTCCTACTAATTTTTGTGATCGCTTCAATATAAAATGATAATTAGGCTTTAAAAATGAAATAATCTTTTTCATTAATTCATTAGTACTCAAATAAAGGTCAACTCCATATTTTTGATCTTCAAGTTTTGATATATATTGTCTATTATCTTCAAAAAACAGACTTTCTACATACATTTGTATTTTTGAAAGAGCATCTGCGATTACATCAAAAAAGATTTCATTACTTACTCTTAATTGGATGATTGATAAAAAATATATACCCGACTTTAAATTTGAACAATTTTTACAGAGTTCATAATTAATATTAATATTAACTCTTTGCTCATAAACTAATTTAACATTTTCAATTAGTTTACCTCTTACTATTAATGTAAACGATTTTATTAAACCACTTGAACTATAGATTAAGGTCTGATCATCATGAATGAAAACAAAATCAATTAAATTTGATTTTAAATAATTTTTTAACAAAAATCTTTTCACTACTTCTTCAATTATAGAAAAAACATCATCCGATTGGCATTCTACCCATTCCTCTTTTTTAGAATATTTTCCACATTCATTACAAATTTTAATGGAAAAGGAATCAGGTAATTCAAATAAAGGATTTTCATTTAGGTAACAGTTCATACACATATTATAATGGGTGGATTTGTTGTCTAATGCTTTTCCACAAACAGCACAAAATCTATGAGGCATTAAAACATCATCTTTAAAGCCATTGGAATACCATTTATCTTCCGAACGCCATCTTCTGGTAATATTTTTAGATTAATCGCTCCGTTTGTTATATTCTCTCCAACTATATTGAAAAAGGAAGCTTCTTTTAAAATTTCCAATGCTTCCTCGATATCTAGAAGAGTTCCACCAAAAAATTGTTTATTTATCTCAATTCTTAAGTTTCCCTCTTTAAATTCTTGATCTATGAGCAATTCATCACAACAAGCTATGGTTTCAATACCATTTCGTCTATGAATTTTAAGATATACTTTCATTTTTAAAATTCTCACTACTTTTCTTTTATTTCTTCTCTTGCACCACATGCAGTACATTTAAGAAATAACTTTTTACCTTCTCTTTGAATTTCGGTATCTGGTTTATTACATATTCTGCACAAGACATATGTTTTTGAATATTGTTCAATTAATTTATTTAATACTTGTTCTTTATAAGTTCCTTTTAAAAATAATTGTTGACCTCTTAGTTCTCCCATTGTTCCTGCCTTTTTTAAAAAAATCCCCATAAAATGCTTTTTATCACGATTCAAAGTGTTAATTATCTTGTTAAAATTAGTAATATATGTGTTTTTTGCCTCAATTCGAATCTCGACAGTAGGAATTTCAAATCTCGAAGACTTTTTTACATTATCTGGAATCTTTTCATAAGCTTTATCCAATAGCTCATCGTAATTTCTTAAATTCATCTGAAAAACTTTTTAATTCTAATTATATCTAAGATAATTAATATTTAGCGTAAAAATAATTTTTCTATTTTAAAAAAATTGAATTAAAAATTTATCATTAAAATATAGGTAATCAACAATCTCAAGAAGGATGCTTAAAAGCTCTGATATAAATTTTCCTCTGATTGATATATTCTTGACTCCATTTCAAGATCCTTGATATAAGTCCTAATTTTTTCTTCAGGAATATTCAATTTTAATTTTAATTCACTTAGAGTAATTCCATTTCCATTTTGAGAATATTCTTCAATAATCGAATAAATATGTTCTTTAATTGTATTAACTTCAGGTGATCGATCATTTTCAAATAATGTGTCAATATCAATATCATCTGAAATATCGTTAAACAAGAATTCTTCTTCTGTGTTTAACGAATTATCCCTTTTTGAATAATCACCATCATCAGTTGGAATTTCATAGAGGTTCTCGTTTTTCATTTTTTTAATTATTTTAGCATCATTTAGTAGAATGTAATTCGGACTATCTAGTAGGTTAACATTTTCAAGTGAAATTTGAACTTTATTATTCCAACTTCTAATTTTCCCAATTATATTTACCATGTCTCCCCTCTTTAAATTTTTATAAAACTCAGAGTCAACATTCCACTTAATTGCAGAAATTACTCCAGAACCATCGTCTAAGATGAACCTATAATTGAGATTAGTATCTTTTGATATATCTTCATCATTAGATAATTTTTTACTAATTAATTCTTCCTTTTCGATAATTGTTGCAACCAATCTCGTCCTTTTGAGGTTTCCAAATATAGTAAATAGCGATTTATCTTGATCATTATATTTACCTTCTAGAATTTGTTTTATCCAACATTCTATAGCAGGAAAAAATTGGTAATTTTGGATATTTGACATTTTTAATTCCAAATCATTGAGATATAATGCTGATTATTATTCTATTTAAACTATTAAGCAAATAAAGATTTAATTATTAATACTTCAATATTATTCATTTTCTGCAATAAGAGTTAGAAATCCAAACTCTAAACCTAAGTATTTTTTAGATGAAAAAGTAGCGGGGGTTCGATTTGAACGAACGATTCCGCCGATTGCCCGTAAGTGAGCAAGCGTTCTCAGGGTATCTCAATAGAGACATATCTCCGTTTATGAGCCCTGCGGCATAAACCAGGCTAGCCCACCCCGCTTATATTGTATTCTATAATAAATTAATCTTTTCTATGGTTTATATAATTATGATCTTTTAAAAGGTTTTATGATTTTATGCTATTTTAGTGGTATTTTTTTAGATATATATAAATTGTAATATAATTATATAAATTAAACGTTCCATTCTTCAAAAATGGCAAACTCTCATTCAAAAAGCTTTTTTGGGCAAAATACAGGAATAATACTTACAAGTTGGTCAAAATATGAGCCATTTATTTTCTTAAATTGTATTAAGATGAAACCAAATGGTATTTGGGAAAAATTATCTGATAATGAAGGAAAAATTATTAAATTATCATTAGAAGAAATAATATTAATTTTAAGGGTATTAAATCGCCAAAATCTCATGTGGCAAAATATCCATCGTTATAAAGATTCAAAAACATGCATCTCTTTTACCTGGCAAGATGCAGAAACTGATATCTTCTGGATAAACATCGATAATTATTCAAAAATGCTCAATCCCGCTCAAATAGAAATCCTAAGATTACTACTAACGCACATACTTCATGAAAAATTAATTTATTCAACTTCATTGGACCAAGAATTTAACAATAAAAAATCTGCAACATCGAATGGAAATTCTCATAGCAATAATACAGAAGAAGAAAGTGCTGTTGAATATCTTGAAAGTATAGATTCGGAATTAAAACCTGATGAAGGTGAAAAATTTTTATTAAATGATGTAACCAATATAGAAAGTATGATTATTAGCGAAACTGACAAAGCATTAATGCTTAAATTTGAAAACGATAAGATGTGGATCCCTAAATCGACGATTCATAATCATTATGACCCAAAAAAAGAGTTAATCCAACACTTTTTAATTTCTAATTGGATTTTAAAGAAATATAAGATAATTTCCTAAGGTCTTGTTAATCCCTAGTTATCCTTTTTTTTCCAAAATAAATAACCTTAACTTTTAGATATAATTTATGATAATAATAGTTTAAGCCATAAACAATTAAATAAATGGGAATGATGAATACTTTTTTAGAATTCTTTTTTAACCCTTGGTTCTTAATTTCACTAGTTTTTTGGGTTATTGTGATTTTCTTTGTTTTGATTTTAAAAAATAAAAAAGGTGCGTATAATTTTTTCTTCCCATTATTAGCTATGTTTAAGACCAAAAAATTAAATAATATTATTGTAAATATCTCAAAGAGAAAACCAAAATTCTGGCGGACTTTTTGGAATATCGGTATTTTTGTCTCATTCGGATTTACCATTTATGGACTTTTTTTCTTCTTCATTAATCTTTTAAATTTAATCTTTCAACCAAGTGTCGAACAAGCAATTGTCCCTCTAATACCAGGGGTTACAATTGATCTTCCAATTTTTTTCTATCTTATCTTACCCTTATTATTTATAATGACAACACACGAATTTGCTCATGGTATTTCTGCAAGTGTTGATGGTGTTGAAATTAAATCAACGGGTATTTTAGGTGTAGGAGTTTTTTATTTAATCGGTTTTGGAGCTTTTGTAGAAGTTGATGAGCGAGAGCTTTTTTCTCAAAGACATAATAGAAATACAAGATTAAGAATAGCTTCAGCGGGGACCTCGATCAACGGTCTTACTGTACTTATTGCCCTACCAATTTTGATATTTTTTCCTAT
>RDOE01000068.1 GCA_011364975.1 Promethearchaeota archaeon
ATATTTTATAGCCCCCTATTATTTGAGAGAAAACTCGATCATAATTAAAAAAGTACGAGATTTGAGAGAACCCATTGAAAATGTTATTAAATTTACCTCAATTTCACTTTCAAGACTTATTGCTTCGTTAATCTTAATAATTTCGGGTATTTTTTCATTAATTGTATTCGGTACGGATGTAGGACATGAAGTAAAATATGGTAGTGCGATATCTCTTGGAGGGCCCTCCTGGTTTTATCTCACAGGGCTCCCTGCGTTAGGAATTGGGTTTGGATTATTATTATACTTTTTTTTAAGTCCATTTCGAGGAATATTTTCTAAATCACAAAATTTTTTCTTTTTTTACGAGATTAGACCTGGATTTCCTTGGTTAACGGAGATCCCTAAAAAAGATATCGAAGCGATTCGTTATCAAAATAATCATTTAGGGCCAAAATTATCATGGATTCTCCTTTTAATTCCGTTTATTGTACAACAATTAATGACAGCAATTTCTTTATTTTCAGCTGAAAGAGCTGGTCCCTCTTATGTTTTATCATGGACTTTTATAATAATTTCAATTTTTGAAATGATTGTTTTGATTTTATTAGTTATATTCCCTCAAAATTATTTTGAGATTGCTACAAAAGATAGATTGTATGAGATGTGGTTTTCTCCAATCAAATTCAAAAAGCTCCCTAAATTTAAAGAGGATTTTAGTAACTTTTTAGAATGTAACCCTAAGCTTAGAGATATTGAACCAAAAAATAATGATGATGCATTTTTAAAAGTTAGTGATAACCATCTTCAATATTTTAAAGCTGTCTTCGGTGCATTTCTAGTTATTTCTGCTATTCTAATGCTTACCCAAATGATCTTATTTGGTCCATTAGTATGGTGGATTTCATTAATGTATGGATTAATATTGATTGTAAAATCATTATTTTTTGATTTTAGTAAAAAGGGAGCAACTACCTTAGAAATTAATGAAGATTTGAATATTTTAAAATTTAGAAGACAATCAAAATTTAAATTCTACTATGTAATGGGAAAAAAGATTAAAGTTCTTAGTGTTAGAAAATGGTTTAGAAAAATAGATTTCTTTGATCTTTTTGGGATGGGAGGAATGCTAATTTTCCTTACAATTCAACAAATACAGGGATGGGCTATCGCAGACACTATTTCTCTAATCAATGACAACATAGGAAGTACCGTATATATGATTATTGTTATAGTTTTTATCTTATTTTATATATGTTTTCCAATTAATGTTATTGAATTTAAAACAAATTCAATTACGTATCGCATTGAGATTACCTTAAAATCCAAATTAAGGGAGAACGGCAATTCTATCACTAAAAATGAGAACAGATTCTACCGACATATTTGGAATTTTAAAAATACAATTACAGAAATTTTTCATTCAGATATGAAAAAGACTTTCCTGTTGCGTATAGCTTTTATTGGGAGCTTAATTATTGGTCCACTTCTTTATATGTTAGTGTATTTCATAGTAGTGTATTGAAATTCATTGTTGCAAGAATTACTAAAAATTAATTAAATACACCATTTTAATAATCATTATGTCAGATCAGTTGAAACTTGTTTTATATATAAAAAGCATGATATCAGATCTCATTTATCTCAATAGCGTTATTGCTTCAGAACTCATGAAAATAACTGAAAATCTTGCTGCTATACGGCATGGTGAGAATTTTTTAGAAGAGAGTAGTTGTATCTCCGAACATAAGGCATTAAATCAAGAAGTCATAAAAATCGTGAGTAAATATAATAAGGAAGAAATAGACTTAGAAAGACTAAATAAGCTAGAAAACCATTTATTGAAACATCCATAACGAGTAGATTGTATTGGGAAAAAATGAGAAAAATATTGATGATTTCGTCGAAAATTTACAAAAAGAAATAATAAGTAATGAGATTGAAGCCTTTAACGCTTATATTGTTGAATTATTTCATAATCCAAGGAATTGGGGTAAACCTTCACAATGAATCGTTAGAATTTTTTGCTCAAATTAAAAATAATATGATCCAAAATATCAATTTTTTAACAGATGGGTGCGGTGTTACAATTGCGACAGCAAGTCAGATTACTTTATTAACTCAAGGGAAAACTATAGATTATGCTAAAAAGATTACAATTGAACAAGTTAATAGGTCATTAGGAGGATTGCCTGAAGGTCATAAAGACAGCATAGAATTAGGATTAGATGTGTTAAAAGAATTGATTAATAAGTATCAAAATGCAAATTTTGGGGAGATAACCAAATGAACGAGATTACAATCGAAAAAGTGGATATTCCTATAAAAGAGGATAATATCTTGTTAAAAGGCAGTATTTATTATGGTAACAATACACCTGAAAAAGCACCTTTTATTATTAATTGTCCAGCGTTTAGGGAAGATAGAGAGAGTAAATTTGTTAAATTTTATAGTGAAGGTTTTTCAAAAGCGGGATGTTACGTTTTAACGTATGATTATCGCGCTCATGGTGAAACTGCCCGTCAAACAGGATCAAATTGGCTAAAATATGTCCCACAAATTTTTTCTGACCTTCAAAAAGTAATAACTTGGGTATTTGAATCTCAAAAACATCATTTATTAAATGAAATTGTCGCTTTATTTGGAAGAAGCATTGGTGGTGCCATTATCCTTACTTATGGATATACAGATGCAAGAGTAAAAATCCTCTTTGGTTTATGTGCACGTTATGATTATGCTACAGTCCCAAATGTTTCATTCTCTCCAGAGAACGTAAAAATAATGAGTCCAAAATATTATCTTAAAGCTGTCCCATCAAATAACGAGAGAATTTTCATAGCTCATTGTAAAGATGATGATGTCATTCCTTTTGAGAATTTCATTAAAATTAAAAACCAATTAGGTCTAAATGCTAATAATGCGTTAGAATTTGAATCGGGGGGTCATTCTTTTAGGGGTCATCGAGAAGAAATTCTCTCTTATGCTCTAAAAGTTTTAAAACGATTATAGGTTATAAATTCATTAGTAAAGCTATATTATTTGATTGTGAAGGTGTTAGAATACATGAATAAATTTCTAATTATAGGGCCAGCATCCCAAATGCTTGGTGTGAAAGTTGCAAAAGAATTGGGTATAAATTCAATTAATACAGAATTTAAGACCTTTCCTGATGGTGAAAACTATTTAAGAATAAATCTTGAAGATGAATCCCTCATACAAGGTAATGAAGTAATTATTATTCAATCGACAGGTCCAAGTGCTAGTGCAAATCAAAATGCAAGAGTGGTTGAACTAGCTATGATGATAGATTCTGTAAAAAGAATGGGAGCATCAAAAGTCACTGTGATTGTACCTTATCTTGCCTATGCTCGCCAAGATAAAATTTTTAGACCAGGAGAGTGTCCTTTTGCTAAAGTATTATTAAGAATGATCAATTCCTTGGGAATAGATGAATTCTATACTGTTGATGTCCATGAACCAAAAATCCTAAATGAATTAAATTGTAAAACCATAAACATTGATTCAATGAAGGTATTAGCTGATCACGTGAAATCATTAGGAGCTAAAGATATTGTTGTAGTTTCACCAGATAAAGGAGCTGTTGAAAGATCAAAAACATTCGCTAAGTTCTTTGGACAGAATGTTCCAGTAGAATTTTTTGAAAAGAAAAGAGATGTAAAAACTGGAGAAATTGTAATGTCCGGTGAATTAGGATTGAAAGATAAGGATGTTGTAATTGCAGATGATATTATCTCTACTGGCGGAACAATGGCGAATGCAATTAAACTATCAAAGGAAAGTGGTGCTAAAAGAATATTTGCTGTAGCAACTCATGCTTTAATGCTACAGCATGCTAAATACCGAATTTTAACTGCTGGAGCTGATTACATAATCGGAACCGATTCTATAGATAATGAAGTTGCTTTAGTTTCACTAGCGAAAACAATTGCAGATTATTTTAGATTTGAGTAATTTTTATTCCCTATTAATTTAAGAATTAACTTTCTTGTTTTAGTTTTTAAATCTTCAATACTAGTATCATTAGAGATGTAATAGTCTGCCGCTTTAATCAGTTCAATTAAACCTAAATTAATTTCTCTTATATCTCTATCTCTTATGAATTCTTCCCCGTTAGAATCGTCACTTCTAGCACGATCTAAAATTCTTTTATAACGATACTTTTTTTTTGCTTTAATAGCAATTAAGGGAAATTTCCAATTTTTCCTAAATACCACCAGTTCAGAAAGAGATCTAACTCCATCTACAAATATTATTTCTGAATTTAGAGTTTTTATTAAATCTTTAGTTTTTTCTGCAATGATCTCATTTCCTCCTAATAATCGTAATTCTTTAGCAATCCTCCCTAAATTTTTATCATTAAGAGTTAAATTCTGATTTTTTGCTTCATTACGGATAATATCTCCCATTGTTATGATTACACCTAAATCACTGATTGCTTCTAATGCAGTTGATTTACCCGAACCTGGAAGTCCACAGAATCCAATAACAATCATAAAGAAATTATCTATTATTTTTAATAATATAAAAAAACTATAAAAAAATAAAAAGCATTCCCACTATAATTAATTTGTCGATTACAATAGAAAATTGATTTTGCATGGTTGAGAAAGACAATAAAACGCAGAATGAAGCAATCAATGGAACTCACGAAAATGATCTAATTCAAGAGAAATTGAGTACATCAGAATTGGAATCCACTGGAAAGGAGGATTTAAGGTTTTCAAAATTAAAATCATTTTCGGATCAAATAAATCTCGTTAAAACACCTATTTTTCTAACTTATAATGCTTACAGGAGAATGTTATGTTATGCATTAAGATATGCTCGAGAGGATATTCCAGAGAAAAATTGGAAAGAAGTATATGGAATATTAATTGGATCTATTGGGAGTAATTCTGAATTAATTGTTAAAGATGCAATACCAATGATAGTTGGAGATCGTGCAGGTGTAAAATATGAAAGTAAGCAATATGTAGATATGGCCGAAATTAATGAATCTGTTTATGAGAAGTCTGTTCAAGATAAAAAAAATGATTTTATAATTGGCTGGTGGCATACACACCCTGGTTTTAAATTTATGTTTTCGGATATTGATATCCAAACTCAACTTGGGTATCAAATTCCCAACCCTTATGCGATTGGGTTGATCTTTAATCATACTGAATTAAAATCAACGAATTATTATTTAGGATTAGCCGCTTTAAGACTTGTAAATCCTAATCGAGGAATTCTGGCCACATATGATTATATTGATATTAAAACTGAATTAGAAAAAAAATTAATGGTAGAAACCATTGAAGAAGAAGTTAGAAACGTAAGCAAACATATAAACACAGTAATTAAAGAGTTAAAATATATTGATCAGGTTTTGAGGAAGAGATATTTAGCACAACTGCAAAGAAATTATGGTTTAATAATGATTCCTAAGGATGAAGTCAAGTTAACTAATAACCCTGATGAAGCTGAAGATGATGAACGTATTCTTTATGAATGGGATTCTGATTTTTATAAAAAGCGGTATCGTATACCAAAATTCAGAGAAAAGGTTGAAAATAAGATAACTGATTATGAAAAAGAACTGCAAGACCTAAGAAATTTAGGTGACCTTAAAAGTTATGAAAGCCAAAAAAAAAAATATACAAAAAAAATAAAAAACCTATTAAAGCAACCTTTAAATTGGTTAAATAAAATAAATCTTGAATTTACAAAAAGAGTTGAGATAATATCTCCTTATTTTGATTATTTAGATACGAATGAAAGAAAGATTATTGAGATATTTGAATCCAGAAGTTCAGAATACCGAATGATATATGACGATCTACAAAAAAAAGCTGAATTCGAGATTTAATATTTTAAAGTATTAAACTCTTACTATTATTCACTTTTTTAAAAATGGGAAGTTGATATTGATGTTTTTAAAAAAGTTTTATATTAATTGCTGTATATTTTATACTTAGACTTTTTTTATAACAATTGTAATAAATGTCTGCTTAAGAGGTTCAGTAATGACTGCGGATGCTACTTTCATAATAAAAAATCGCTCAGAAATGGACAAAACTATTAAGGATGCAATTTTTGCATTCTCAGGAGGAACAAAATCATTATTAATTAAGGGGGAAGGGGATGAAATATCTACTGCAGTTGAAGTTGCTGAAATTTTAAAAACTAGAATGTATCCTGGTGTAGAAATTGCTAATATTTCATTAGGAAGTCGTCCATTTTTTAGAAATACACAGCGCGGAAGACAGAAAAAGTATTATAAGACAAATTCCAATCAGAAAGATTTAATTTCAAAAATAGAAATTACACTTTCAAAATCTATTCTCTAGCGAAGTATATGTCATTCGATAATTTAGGTCCGTTATTAGGAGAAACTCGTACTCAAAGTGTATGTGCTATATGTGGTAATTTTATTTATAAATGTATTTATTTTGATGAAAATTCTAAGAGTAAACAAAAAACTGTGTTTATATGTAAGAATTGTTTAAAGA
The DNA here is from genome assembly GCA_011364975.1 of Promethearchaeota archaeon. Taxonomy (GTDB): domain Archaea; phylum Asgardarchaeota; class Lokiarchaeia; order Sigyniarchaeales; family SOKP01; genus SOKP01. Next base: position 6,492 of record RDOE01000068.1, read on the forward strand.
ACAATAACAAATAGACCCTATTCAATCATTTTGTTATTGTGCTTTTGATGTTTCTCGATATATTTATTCCAATTAAAACCCATAATAAAATACATTATCGATATTGTAATTAATAACATTATCGCTTCAGTTATCACACTTGAAATATCATTAAACTCAATACCAGAAGCATTAAATCCTAATAAAATTAATATTGGTAAAGTCACATAAAATAACATAGTTATATTTTTACCCATCCAAGCCCAAAATAAACATCCAGTGAAATTTATTTTTTTTTTCGACATACCTAAGGCAATCCATAATGGATCATCAGGTATCGGAAGTGCTGCTGCTATAAATATAAAGAAATATAAAGCTTTAGGATATTGTAGTACTAGTTTACCAAATCCTTGAACATTTGCAAGTGTCGGAGAATTTTTCGTTGATGCTATTTTTCTAGCACCCCTTCCAATCAAAAAGCTTACTAACTCTCCTAAGGCACTCCCAAAACCTCCTATCAATGCAATTCCTGAAATTTCAACCCAAAAACCCATGTTAAACAAAATCTCTCCAAATGAAAACCCCATAACAGAATAACGTATGAAAATTGAATCTGAAAGTGAAAAAATGATAAAAGGATAGGGAACAGGAAAACCTACACTAGCATTGCCTATTAGGCAAATAAAAAAAGAAAAAGCTAAAGCTAAAAAATAATTGTTGCCTTGAGTGAGGCTAGCGATGTTCTGTCGGGATTCAATTATAATGTTTTTAAAATCTGGAATAGTTATAAAGAGAATAAGATAAATTATTACGCTTACGTAGAAAAAAATGAATACCATTGTCAATTTATTTGATATAGTCATAATAGTCGTTCTTTTTTATATCGTTTTGAGCTAGAACATAGTAATTTTTGTATTAAGGCCATTTCTTGCTTTTAAGAAAAAATCAATATTATCAGTAATCTCTCCTATTTTATTTACTTTGTTAGAGAAGGTGAAATCCTCTAAAATGAAAATAAGTTCATCACTTTTAGGATTATATACAATATCATTTTTTTTAGCAGCTTGACTTGATTTTATATTTGTCCCTTTAAATATTTCTATTCCCGGGAGAGTCCAATAAGCCTTCTTTCCGAAACTAAATCGGCCTCTCAGGATAATAGGCAAATGGTCAATAATTGCATCAGCAGATAATGGAGCTAAGTGTCGCATAATTTTACCTTTTACTGCACCTATCCCAAAAAGTTCAATTTTTATAACTACTTCTCCACCATCAGACATAATATTTCTCGAATTTAATAATAATTATGTATAAGGTAATGTCTTAACTATTAAATTATTACGTTTTAGATCTATAAATGTTGAGAATTGTTATTGTTATTAATAACAACATTTAAATATTCATTTCACCATGTTATTATTGGACAATAGTATATGTGCATTGGTTTTTGACACAATTTGACGGTTATAACAACGATCCAGTTGTTACTAAACGTATTTCCTACGTATGATTTCTGGTTGGTTTTTTTTAGTATCCCAGAGAAAAATAAATGCTTAATTTACCATAATTAATACAATTTAGTTTTTTCCTTTAGTGCTAGTATGAATTGTAAACTATAGAATTAATTTGAAATAATCCTAAGGTTCTAGGAGAAAAGCACTTTGGGCAATTTTAACGGTGATAATTTTACTTAAAATTAGTACACAGAATAAATAATAAGATATGACATTTTTCTATGTTTTCTAGTTGAATAGAGTGCTATTATAGATACATTTGACAATGAAACATAGTAAAAATTAAATTATAAATTTCGATAGAAGCTCCAATATTAATATAATTATACTCAGTAAAGGTTAAGTCTTTGAACCATGAATTCTGAGATTTTCGGAGCTACTATTGTCCACCTTTTTTTGTATTATTTAAGTTTTGTAAATCTTCATAAGTATCAATATCAATAAAGCCCAGATTTTGGTCGATTTGTTGTAGAGAGATATTATTTTCTTTTTTGGCAATCAAATTAATGACTTCTCTTACAGAATTAATGTTTGATTTTTGAATTATATCTTTAATTTTTTGAATAAAGTTAAAGTTAAACATAAAACAAGGGATAATTTGAAATATATCTTTTTTTTTTGAAATCTTTGATAAATCTTTTTGTATTATTTTTTTAAGATATTTTTGCTTATTTATTGATTTAGATTTTGCAATTGAAATAAAAATCTTTGAATCATGGAGAGAAGTTTTAGAGAGCCCTTTTAGTGAACCTATTTTAATCTTTCGAAAAGGAATAACGCAGGTACTTTTATTTTTATTTATTAGTTTATTCGTTTGGCTAAAAATTTCATTTAATAGGGAAAAATCGAAAATCGTGTCACCTGGTAAGAGTATATAAACCTTATCCTCTTTAAAAAAATCTTTATTGCGAGTAAAACTGAGAAAGGAGTATAAAGAACCTTTGCGATATTCAAAACCCGAATCAAATAGCAAAATTTTATCTTTTAAGTTTTTAGGTTGGAATGTTAGATTTTTTACGTATTCTTCAATATTTTGCTTTAAATAGCCTGTGATTATGATTAATTTTTCAATATCAAATTTAAGTAATTTATTAATAGTATCGTAAAGAATGGGTTTATTTTGTAGATAAGCTAGAGAAATTAAAGCTTTAGGGATATTTTCAATATGATTACTAATGCGAGTGCCCTCTCCAGCACATAGAAGAATGCAGATGATCTTTTTTTTTACATTATTCCCTAGTGGTAACAACGGGGGTTCCATCAACATCAATTACAATTGTATGTTCTTCTTGAGCGACAGGTGCCCCTGTCTGCTCGATTAAAATGGGATAATGAGTAAGGATTTGTTTTCTTAAAAATATATCAATAACTTTCTGTATCTTATTTTTTGGGATTACATTATGAAATTCTAATAACCTTGGAGAGAAAGGCAGCTTTTTTGTAATATTATCAATCTTATTCATATAATTTAATTCTTCATAGGGCATATTTTTCTTAGCCTTTTTTATTATACGATAAATATAGGAATTCTTTCCATTTGTAACCCAACCATCTCCAGAGGTTGCGAAAGGCTCACAAGCATAAGCATCACCTGATTTTAAAACTTGTTTGTGATTCATGTCTTTATAATTTGGTATAAAAGGACCTGCATGAAGTTCATACTGTTTCAGCTCATGTCCTCCAAGATTTCTGATAGGTTTAAGTCCAAATTCGAGTATTTTATTTGCGATAACTTCACCTAATTCATATAACTTAACACCTGGTTTAAAAATCTCAATGGCGGCTTCTAATCCATTAAGCGCAGCATCAACGAATTTTTGAAGCATATCATCCTTATCTATATTTATTGTTATCGCGGAGTCAGCAATAAAGCCGTTATAATGAGCCCCTAAATCTATCTTCAATAAACCCCGGTCAGGAACTATGGAAGGATCATCAATTATAGGACTATAATGGGCCGCAATTTCATTTAGGGAGATATTCGCAGGGAATGATAATTCACATCCCTCATTTAAAATTTTCTCTTCACATTTATTTGCAATATCTAAAAGAGATACCCCAGGTTTTACCATAGCCCTTGCTACTCGTTTAGCTGCACCTACTGCTTTTCCCGCGATAATATAAGATTCCAACCAATTGTCAGTCATGATATTAGGTTAATTTATAATTAATTATTTAAATTAATACATTTTAGGGAGTTAATCGTTCAGGAGTTCTGGGATACATTACTGCCTCTCTAATATCATTTAACCCGCATAAGACAGTTAACCATCTTGCAATCCCAAGTCCTAATCCCGCGTGCGGAGGCATTCCAAAATCGAAAGTATTTAAATGAGATTCAAATGCAATAGGATTTAATCCTTTTAATTCAAGCGCAGATATTAAATGTTCTTTATTATGAACACGTGTTCCTCCTGATGATAATTCGAGCATTCCTTTCTGCAGATCAAATGATTCACTATATTTGGGGTTTTTAGAAGGCATAATATAAAATGGTTTTATAGCCATTGGCCAATGAGTAATATAGTAATACCCTGGTAAAATATTTTCTAATTCTCGATAGGCTTCTGTAGAAATATCTTCTCCCCATTCAATTGGAATTTTACATTTTTTTTGAATAAGGTCTAAAATTTGATCATAGGTATAACGCGGAAAAGGAAGTTCGGGTAATAGTGTTTTTTCTTCCATTTCTAGAATTTTTAAAGATCCTAATTGGTTATTTCTTATGTTCTTAATGACAAAATAAATTAACTCTTCCAATGTTTTAAGAACATCTGTCATGTCCGCAAAAGCTATTTCGATATCTAATTGTACTATCTCACATAAATGCCGTTTTGTGTGAGATTTTTCAGCCCTGAAGCTTGGACCTATTTCAAATACTCTCTCAAAAACCCCACTTAATTGTTCTTTATATAATTGTGCGGATTGAGTAAGAAATGCCTCTCTATCAAAATACATTATTGGGAATAGTTCAGTACCCCCTTCAGTGGCAGATCCAATTATCTTGGGAGTATAAATCTCTTTAAATTCATTATCAAAAAGAAATTCTCTTGCAGCTTTTATTAATTCTCCCCGGATTGCAAATATAGCTTGGTTACGAACTGATCTTAAATCTAATGCTCTATTATTAAGTCTCAAGTCTAAGTCCGTAGTTGTTTCTCCTGTCATATCTATAGGAAGTTTATCAGGCGTTTTGTTGAGTATTTTAATTTCAGAAGGTATAATTTCTATTCCTCCGGGTGCATTACCAAATTTTTTTACTTTCCCTCTTACCATAATACAATATTGATATCCCAATTTAGTGTTATTAAATAACTCATCACTTACAACACCTTTTTTCATAGTAATTTGGCGTTCTCCATATGAATCTTGGAGATTTATGAATTTTAATCCTCCTAAATCTCTAAAATTGCGAATCCACCCTCCTAATACAACTTCCTGCCCAATTAACTTTGAAGTAACCTCTTTAGTTAAATGAGTCTTCCTCCAATCGGCCATTTCATCAAGTGACATTTTTATAAAAAAAAAACATTGTAAACCTAAAAATTATTATTGAAAAGGAAATTAAGAATAAATTTTTTGCTATCTTATTATGGAATAATTATGCCAACTCTAAATTGGGGCGGAAAAAATTTAGAAATAGATAGTATAAATGCAGATGATTTAAAGACTAAAAATTTCTGCTTGCTAGAATTTAATCATACTCCTATTATAGACAAATATGATTTTGATGAAAAACCAATAATAAAATCGAGAGAATTATCCATAAGCAAAAAAGATTACAGGGATGATTGGTGTAATTTATTATTTTGGGGCGATAATTTAAGTGTAATGATTTACCTATTGAAGGCTTACTCAAATAGTTTAGATCTCATATATATCGATCCTCCATTCGCAACAGGAAATAATTTCAATTATAAAATATTAATTGGTGAAAGAAGTGGCTCTGAAATATCAGAAGCATATTCGGATGTATGGAGTGGTGGGATAGATACATATATTTCCTTTATTTATGATAGATTAAAACTTATGAAAGCTTTATTGTCTGAACGGGGCAGTATTTATTTGCATTTAGATTGGCATATCAGCCATTATATTAAAGTTATTATGGATGAGATTTTTGGAAAAGAAAATTTTCGAAATGAAATTATATGGGCGTACCCTGCAGCCTCAGCTAAAACTAGAAGATTTTTTATTAGGTCTTATGATGCTATATTATTCTATTCCAAATCGGATAATTATATTTTTAATGATGATCCTGAAATTTATATGGAATTCTCAAACCGTGTAAAAGATAATTTAAAAAAAGATGAGCATGGTACCTTCTATTATCGAGGAGGAAGTCATGATGGAAAAAAGTTATCTCAGAAAGTGTATCTCCAAGAAGATGGTATTTTCCCAAGAGATGTGTGGAATGATATTCCATATATTAGAGCTAATACCTTAGAATATCAAGGATTTTCTACGCAAAAACCAGAAAGATTGTTAAAAAGAATAATTCTTGCCTCCTCTAATCAAGGAGATATAGTAGCTGATTTTTTTTGCGGCACAGGAACGACATTATCTGTTGCAGAAAAACTTAATCGAAGATGGATTGGCTCTGATATGATGGCCACTTCTATAAATATAACAAAAAAAAGAATTTTCAACATTTATTCAAGCAATGATTTATACTCCTGGAATAAAAGATATAAATCGTTGCCAAAACCGTTTAACTTAATTACTTTCAATGGTAAAATGGAAGATTTCACAATACCAAATAATTTACTTAAACAGGATTTAGGATATGAACTTAGAATAAAAAATTCAGAACCAAGATTTACTTTTAATGTTGAGTGTCAAGAGCAATTAGTGAATATTCATCTTTTAAACTACATTATGCCAAAATTAGAGTTAATAAGTGACAGGATAATTAAAAACGTAAACACTTTTTCAGATTGGATTGATAATTGGGCTGTTGACTATGATTATAATGAAAAATATTTCAACACTTCCTGGATTTCATTTCGTTCATACAAAAAAAGAACCTTAAAACTAATCTCGAAACCTTACTACTATGAAAAAAAGGGTGAATATATAATAGCTATAAAAGTAGGTAATATTTTTGGTGGTGAAGCCATTCAATCTTATAAGATTATAATAGAATAAATTACATTTTCATGATTTCTCTCAATAGCATAGTAGCATAAGATCCTTTGGATAGAGAGAATTCAATTTTTACTTTTTGTTTATTTTGAAAAATATCATCAGGTTCAATTTCTATTAAATTTAACTCTTTAGGTCGAACTAACATTGATCTATAAGAACCTTTAAAGTCATGGTCTTTAAGTAGTTCATGATGGAATATAGAAGGGTTAATTTGTTCCTCTTCGAGTATATCTAATAATAATGATTGCATTAGCGGAAATTCATCTAAGTTTGAATCATATCCGACTAGTGGAATTACTATAGAGGCCCGTTTTAAGTTTAAAGCTTCTTGAAGATATGTATCATAAGACCCTCCAAAAATGTATTTTATTTGAGTCAATTGACCATCCATATCATCTAAAATGCTTATTACATCTCCATCAGCTGGTTTGAATAAGGAATACCCTTTTTTTACCCTTAAGCTCAATAGTTTGTTAAAAAGATATGATTGAAAAGAACTAAGGATGAGTTTGATGAGATAGGACGGGAGATGGTGCATAGCACCCTCATAATCACCGGGATTGTTAATCAAATATTTCAAGATTTGACGTTCATAATTCAGGCTTTTAGGAAATTGTTCGAGTGCTTTTTCAAGATTAGCTGTATCCCTTAGTTCAGTCCGTACATTTCTTGATAATTCCGATTCAGTTGAATATGTATTTAGAATAAACTCATTATATGCTTCTTTAAATTTATTTTCCAAAAGATACCTCCCTATTAAGTGTGAATTTGGTCGAAATGTTCCAAAACGCTGAAGTCCATAATAGTTAGGAAAACCGGATTCCTTAATTTTAAGAAGACTTTTCTCGATACTTTTTTTATTTTTAGATTTTTTTTCTATATTTCTTATCGTAATAGTGAATTTATTGCCCCAATTACTGCCTAATCTGATTGACCTTTTGGACAAGCTTATATCTCGAACAAATACATCCCTAATGTTCAATTTCTTCAATCGATCTACGAAATTACCAGGTATAGATATTCGTTGCACGCTTATAGAACACTTATCTTTTAATCCTGAATATTCAATCTTATCCACTGGAATTTTAAGAGCTTTACTTATCAATCTTACTGCATCAAATGTGTCTCGATTTACCTTAACTAAATTGAATGTTGTATATTTGTATTTTGAATAGTTATCTGTTGTTGATAATTGCTTATCTTTCCTAAATCCTAATACATTTCCATTTTCAGTTATTTCTTGAACAACAAAATCTTTATAAGAATTTTTATAAACGCCCCCAATACCCTTTAATTCAAAAGTGGAATAAATTTGAATTCCAACAAACTTTTCCAGTTCGCTTTCTTTATTATCCTCAAAAAAACAGATGTTATTTCTATATTCAACCAAATCCAATAAGCCTTATGATCTAAATTATAATAATTTTAAATCTCCTGTTATCTTATCAATCTTATCTGAAATTACGGGCCCAATTCCTACAGCAGTTGTAGTACCAGGGGGTAATTGAGTTAGTCCTGCATCTTGTACGATAAAAAATATAATTTTTTCTTTTTCTAGTTGAATAATAATATCATGCAATTCATCAAGATTATTAATTTTCAATACGATTTTTTTTTGACCCATATCTTTCCATTGTTTCCATACTGCCTTTTCTTTAACCCGAACTAAATCAGCTGCAGATAATGAAGCATGACACGACTGAGCACACTTTTTCCCTGTACCCATTTTTAAATCGGTCCTCAATAGTATAACTTGTTTATAATCTGGCATGATAAGATAAACTCATTAATAATTAAGAAGAAAATCAATATAATACTTATTCAAATTCGACTCTAATAACATTTCCAGTAATTTCTAATACTAATTCTTCAAGCTCCTCTTTTGTAAATAATATCTTTTCTTCTTCTTTCTTAGATAAGACTGCTTTAAATTCAATATCTCCTGTTGCTAAAAAGATTTCATTTAACGAAAGCAATTTATAAGGAGCGATTAATGCTTCAATTACTGGTCTAGGCTTATTAGTTTTTTCAATCAATATCAATGTTTCTATTTCATAGGTTTCCTTTATCCAATCAATTAGCTTTGGTGATATTTTTATTTTATCCTTTATACCTACGATTATTATAACCACATCCTCGAAATCTATTGATTTATAAAAGGAAACGTTCCTTAAAAACCCAAATTCGTCCTTTTCTTCCAGTTCCAACAAATCTTTGGCTAAATCTAAATCAAATTCAGAGATCTCTCCCGTATCTAGCTTTTCTTGGCAACTAGTACATAAAAATCCAGAATTTACACATGTTATGCACGCTGGAAGATTTTTCATTCAGATTTAACCAAAAATATTATTAATATTGCTTATAATTCAATAATTTCGCAAGTAACCCCTTTTAACAATCGATCCGCAACAGTAGGATTGGTTTTAAAGGTATAAAGATGCTTCTTTGTTCGTAATTTCAGCTTAACACTATTCTTTAATCTTTTTACTCGGCAATGAAATGCAAATTTTGATAATTCTAAAAATTTTTCTTCATCAAATATCTCTTTGGGCAACTTCACTCAACTTCGTTTTAATATCGTATATCTTATTCTATTAATTATAAAATTTTAATTTTTTCTTTAGATTCCAAAAATTTTTTAGCTTTCCTATGTTTAGAAAATTATTCTTTAGTTTTTACATAACGAATTATAATTTAGCCTTACTGTTTTGTAAAAACATTCACATTAGATTGAGTTTTAAAAATATTAAAACATAGAGGATTTTAAAGATGAGTCCAATTGATGACCCTGAAAAAAGAAAGATCGCTCGACATCATTTACTAGAAAAAAGTGTTTGCCGCAAGTGTGGGGCATTGAATCCAATTCGGGCAAAGAAGTGTCGCAGATGCAAATCAAAAGATTTAAGGCTAAAGAAGAGAGAACTCACTAAGTAGATTTTGTTATTTTTATTTATAACGTTCTAGCACTCTTTATTGCGGATAATCAAAATTCGTTCTTTTATTTTTCTAATGTAGATAATTAAAAGCCCTGCAGGAATCACCAGACTTAATCCTAAAATTGGATTTTTAAATATAAAGATAATACTACCGAGAGGGTATAAAAAGCGAATTAGAAATTTTAATCCTCGACTGTTGAGTGGCTTTCTAAGAATAATTTGAATTGAATATTGGAAAATTGAGGGAATCCAAGAGGATATAAAAAGTATCAGAATGACCGGTAGATCTACAAGATTGACAATGTAAAAATAAAACGCATTCCCTAAAATTAGAGCTATGGTAGTACCCATTAAAAAAGCAGAACACCCAATACAAAATGCATAATTAAATAAATAAAATACATGTTGCTCAAAATCAACACGATTCGGATTATGATGTGCTAATGAATGGAGTATGATTCTCCCATTATTTTTACCATTCTGTTTTTCATTGAGCATTTTTCATCTTTTTTTTTTGCCTTAAACTTAATATCATTAATAGCATGTCCACATTTGATTCATTATTAGACATATATTATTTTTGATAGATTCTTAACAATCACAATCGCAATCATCACAGGCAAGAAATATTAAAAAGCATCGTCCTTTAGTTCCTATACCAAGCAATATTATGCTTATTACTATAAGCGTAATCCCTGAAGAGGGGTTTCTGAATACTGAACTTACCCCCGATATCAACAATATAACACCAATTATTGAAAAAATAACAAGTACAAATATCGCCGAATCTGTTTGTTTTTTTGGTTTTGATATCGTTCCCATCGAGCTTTTCTGTGTCATCTGTTGGTTAGCTTGTTCCAATGGAGTCAATTCTGGTTTTAATTGGGAATTCTCCTCTTCCAATCTTCTCTGATTTGCCTCCTCTTGCAGAATTATTCTTTCTTTCATTTCTTGAGCGTAATTATAGCTATTTTCTTTTTCCTGATCCCCTCCTTCTTCGGTTAAAGTGATATTTTTTTCTTTAAATGAAGTCACTTTGGTTCCTTGATTAATAAAATAATATGCCTCTCCATTATAATAAGTAGCCTTGATAGTTCCGTCCCAAACCATTTCATGTAAAAAGTCCTCAATAATTCTTAATGGGGTTTTTGAATCATTTGTACCATCAAACAGATAATTCGTTTTATTCAGTAAAGTCCTACTCGTAAAGCTCGAATCGTGATTTTGCACTAAAAAGTTATAAATTTTATCCTTCAAATCTCCTTCTTCAATTGATCCATTAGAAAGTTCATTTCTAGGAATGATGACAGAAGATTTCTTTGAATTTATTGATTCTTTTTTTAAAATTTCTTCACAAAATGGACAAAAATTGAAGTCATCACCCAATTCTGTACCACAATTTGGACACAACATAATTATCTAATCACGTATTATTGAATTTGACTTTTCTATCTAATCTATTCTAGTAAGTGTAATTTTCATTTTTAAGGCTTATACTAGTAATATTAGAAAAATAGTGGTATTTTTTGGCTAAAACCCCCAAATTTAACCTTTTCTGAAGTCAGTTTTATGGTAAAATTTCCTTAAAAAATATTAATCTGAATTAAAT
>RDOE01000069.1 GCA_011364975.1 Promethearchaeota archaeon
ATTCCGTTGGAACTTTTAACATCTGAGCAAGCTCCTTATTATCGGAATTTGCAACTAATGGGGTGGAAAGTACAAGGAGATCATAAGAAATGAGCACCTCATCTCCTATAAATTCATTAAATACTCTTATAAGCTTGTCTTCTACATTAGGAACACGATCTACATCATATTTTACAAAAAGAATGCCTTTTTCTCGAGCCTTCCTATAATAATCTTCATATTTTGTACCTGGAGTATATAAATCTCTAAAAAGTATTGTTACATTTGCTTCAGGTTTTTGTTCCTTAATAATTAAAGCATTTTTCAACGCAGTCATGCAACAGACACTAGCACAATAAGGTCGTTTGTCGTTTCTAGAACCCGCACATTGGATCATTACAATATTTTTCGCAGTGAGTTCACTTTTCATTAAAATAGGTTCTAATTCATACTGAGTTATGACTTTTTTCCCATCGTACCTAAATAACCCTTTTGGATCAGGAAGAGTGGATCCTACAGCGACAATAATCGCTCCTACTTCTAAATTTCGAACATTATTATCTTGTACAACCTCAACCTGGTAATTTCCAACAAAACCATCAATATTTCTTATTTTTGAAGAAGTCATTATCTCTAAATTTGGCGATTTTTGCACATTTGAGATCATATTTGTTATGAACTCAGAAGCAATAATGTCATGCGGAAATAATTTGTAAAGTGAATTTAACCGTCCTCCTAGTTTATCTTCTTTTTCCACTAAATAAGTTTTAAATCCTTGTCTACTCAAATTTAAAGCTGCACTCATTCCAGCAACCCCACCTCCAATAACGAGCGCTGCAGGGTTGATATCTACTTTAACCATATCTAATGGCTCTAATTTAATTGCTTTTGCCACACCCATTCTTACTAAATCCATAGCTTTATTATATGCTCCTTCAGCATCCTTCATATGAACCCAAGTACATTGGTCTCTAATATTCACGAAATTAAATAAATATGGATTCAATCCTGCGTCAGAAATACATTCTCTGAATAAAGGTTCATGAGTTCTGGGAGTGCATGATGCTACGATAACCCTATTTAAATCATGTTCTTCAACTGCAGCTTTAATAGCAGTAAGCCCAGTTTCTGAACAAGTATATAAATTATCTTCACTATGAGTTACATTCGGCAAGGTACCAGCATAATCTGCCAACTTTTTACAGTCTATTAAACCCCCTATATTGGACCCGCAATGACAAATGAATACCCCAACTCGAACATCTTCTTCTTTTTTTTCATTTTTAGACATTATTTTCTCACCCTCCTCTTATTACTTCCGCGGCTCTAGCGGCTGCACCACTGGCTTCCGCAACAGAACGCGGTATATCCATTGGCTCATGAACACATCCACAGGTAAAGATCCCTTGTTTACTCGTTTCTACCGGTATATAAGGGGTTGTTTTTATAAAATTATAATCATTCAATTCTATTCCTAACACTTCCGCTAACTTTTCAATACCTTGAGGGGGTACAATACAAGTAGCTAGAACCACGAGATCAACAACCATCTGCTTCATCATATTATTATCTAAATCTTCATATACAATAATCGGATTTTCCTTTGAGTCAATTCTTATTTCCGCAATTTTACTTTTGATATATTGAATATTATATTCTGAAGCACCCCTATTAAGAAATGCTTGAAAGCCTTTTCCTCCAGCTCTCATATCGATATAAAAAACATAAGATTCTAAACTATTGTCATGCTCATAGGCAATCATAGCTTCTTTTGTCGTATACATGCAACATATCGAGGAACAATACTTTTCAGCACGATCCGAACGGGAACCAATACATTGAAGAAATGCAATCTTTTTTGGTGTCTCACCGTCTGAAAATCGTTTAAGATGGCCTCCTTGGGGTCCTGAAGCACATTCCATGCGTTCAAATTCTAATGCAGACACCACATTTCTAAATTTTCCATACCCATAATTCTTTAAGGCATCAATCTCAAAATCTTCGATTAAACTATACCCTGTAGCTACTATGATAGAACCTATATTATCTAATTTAATTACTTCATCCTGTTGCTCGAAATCGATAGCTTCTCGTTCACAAGTCTTTTCACAGATTCTACACGCATTTTTCGTGAACCATAGGCATTTTTCTTTATCAATAGTCATGATTGCGGGAACACCCTGTAAATAATACATATATATTGCTCTGCGTTTTCGTAATTCCCGATCGAATTCGTCTTCGACTCTCATAGGGCATTTTTCAGCACACAATCCACAATTAATACATTCGCTTTCTTTTACATAACGTGCTCTTTTCAAAATATCAACTGAGAAATTACCAGCCTCACCTTCCACTTTCTGAACTTCAGAATAAGAATATAAGGTTATATTAGGATGTCTATAGCATTCTGATAATTTCGGGGCTAAAATGCAGATCGAGCAGTCATTTGTCGGAAAGGTTTTGTCTAATTGTGCCATTTTTCCTCCGATACAGGGCTTTTTCTCCACCATGTCCACATGAATACCCATATCGGCTAAATCTAACGCTGCTTGAATTCCGGCAATTCCACCACCTATAACTAAAGCACTCTTTGAGGATTTTTCCAATATTCTCACTTACTTATTAGTAATATTAATTTTATTAAAAAATCTAAAATGTAATCCCAATACTTTCAAATAACACACTAGGTTTAATTCGATGAAAATTAAAGCCTAATTCATCTGGGTTGAACCCAAAGGCTAGTGCGATTAATTCTGATAGATAAAATATTGGTATATTATAATCACTATCTTCTTTCTTGCTTAATTCTTTCTGATTAAATTCATATTGTTGATAGCATGCGGGACATACCACCACCACACAATTCGCTCCTGCAGTTTGAATTGCTTTCAATTTATTCTCAATCATTAATAACGATAAATCCTTATCCGATTTTTCCACGGGATTACCACAGCATTCCATCTTTAACTCATAATCTACTGATTCAGCACCTAATACTTTAACTAATTCATCAATAGTATTAGGCTCGAAAGGATCGTCCCATTCTATTACTTCTGAAGGCCTTAAATAATGACAACCATAATGAACTGCTACTTTGAATCCTTCTAATGGTTTTATTACATTTTCTTTGACCTTTTCTAAATTTTCGAAAAGGATTTGAGCAAAATGTTTCACATCAGTTTGGCCTTCATATGATTTTCCAATTTTCTGTAAATAGTTATTTACTTCTTTTTTTACTTCTAAATTTTTTCTTAAAAAATAATTAACCCCTTTTAGTGTCTCAACACAGCCAGAACAAAACGAAATTACACCCCCGTTCTTATTACATAAGCTTAAATTTCTTGCTCCCAACGCTAACCAGGTCTTATGATCAATCTGCTCAATTCCCGTAGGATCGGGACAGCAACTAAACCCATCGACATCGTGTAGCTCAATACCAAGTTTTTCAAAAATTTTCCGAGAAGAAACCTCCAAATAAGGCAATCTTGCTGGAATTACGCACCCTAAAAATAAATCATATCCCATACCTCTTCATTCCCCCTTTTTTATATTTTTCTCAAAATTGGTTTCTTTCATTATTACTTTAAGTTCATCTACCGATGCTGTCTTAATTTCGGGTAACCCTAGTTTTTTACGACGAGCAATTATCGCATTTGAATAAGGAATTGCAACTCCATTTTCCAGAACTGCTTGCCCTTGCGAATAAAAAGCCTCCGGGCATTTCTTGGCTTCAAAACACCTATTTTTAATCAACGTAAAAATTTCCGTTAGTTCTACCTTTTGGGGACATAATTCTACACATTTTTGGCATGTAGAACATAACCAAGGATTTGGGTCTTGGGTCTCTACCAATTTGTCCTTCAGCCCTAAAATTGCCTCTTCTATTATCTTTCGGGGATTATAAACTCCGTTCGTAATTAACGCGACAGGACACCCCCCAGAACAGGTAGAACATTGGTAGCAATAGCTTAACGATGCGTTATGTTTTAGCACTTCATTTCTAAATTCAAAATTTATGACACTCATGTCTACGTCTTTTTTTCCTTCTATTTTGATTTTGTAATATTTTCTTTATTTTAAATTTTATAACAATTCAATAATACTTTTTAGTCATAATTAAGGAATAGGAACAAAATTCACTAGAATAGTTCCCATTTTTTAACAATTATCCCCTAAATTTGAAATTAATGATTGTTTTTAATAGGTCTATTCTAAGTGTTTCTTTAAATCAATATATATCGGGATTTTCTCTCCCTTTTTCTGGATTTCTACCTTTAATAATCCGCTCTCGATAGACGTACTAAGGAGTTCCATGCCTTCCTCTGCGGATTCTTTAATCCCGGCACGTTCGGGACGCTTAGTTTTATTTTTTAAGCAGGTGTGAGCCTCGTCATATAAGTTACAATGCGAACAACAAAATCCTACTGGCATGTACCCAACTATAGAACATTGATCGAAGTTATCGCAATTACAATTATTGCAAATACGCCCTCACCTTTCTTTATTTATAGTAGGAGTAACTGTCTCCGCTTTTTCCTTAATCTGTTGTTTGACTTTGGTTTCTGAGACAATTTTTAAATGGTCCACATTACCACTTACATATTTCGCAGCGTAAATAATATAATTTTCGCAGGTTAGTCTATTCTCATACCCGACACATTTTTCACAACAAAACCCGATGGGCATATTACCTAGAATAGAACAGCAATGATGCATTTCATGCATACAATCACAATGATTACACATATTTTATCCCCCTCCATTAATTAATAATCGCAATGTGCACTGGGATTTCTTCTTTCCCGAAATTCTCTTCCTTTACAAATTCAAAACATACTTCCCGAGCCTCTTGATGAACGCATTTTGGACAACAAAATGCCACTGGGAAATATCCGACTATTGAACAGCGCTCATAATTCTCACAATCACAGTTGCACATTTTTTATGACCTTTTATACAGTTTTTTTAATTATGATTTTTTTATCATAATTTTTTTTGTTATTATTAAGTTAGATAAATTCATATTTAAATGTGTCGTATTTCGATCATATCGCAATGATACCTAGACTTTTTCGACTATTTCGATCAGTCAGATGAATCGAATGAAAAATATTATTCCTTTCCGATAATCCAAACATGATTCTATGATCAACTAAGTATAAATGATCAAAAATAGTTATTGATCTGCACAAAAATGAAAATATTGACGAATCTTGCACATTTTTTGTTGATGATACAATCATGAAAATGGTGATTTTCTTGTAGACCGAAAAATTTCGAATAAAAATTCGCAAAAGAGTAATTAACTTATGATAAATAAGAAAAGTGTGAATAGATTAATATATCATGAAAAGGTGGATTTATGGAATATCCTGGCAATATATTTCATATGAAAAAGACAGCCAAATACTTTTTTTTACCTGCAATGGTAATGTTAATATTATTAATTCTAGTTTTTTATAGTAATAGTTATAAATCAATTAAAGCGCTCGGACTTGAGATCGTGGGTAATGCAATTGTAGGCATGATTATAGCGCTAATAGTTTTAACAACTATGATGTGGATTTACTTTAATATAAAACGTAGAAATGAATAATTTTGAAACACTATAATTAAGCATACCAATTAATAACAATTCTTCTTCATAATAAAATTAAAAAAAATATAAAAAAAAGTTTAGAAATTTGCAATTATTTTTTTTCTTCTCTTATATAGAAAAAGATGTCAAAAATTAACAATACAATCATAACGGTTGTATCAAGCCAATGAAATACAAGATTTGTTGCTGTACGTATTATATAGGTATTGGATGTGAGATTAACGAGGATTAAAATTATCAAAAATGTTATTGCATATAACATCAACAATTTTACTTTTTCCCAGTCTCCCATTTTCAATCCAACTATTCCGGCGATTCCTATTGCGAACAATATTCCCCCAAAAAGTCTCCAGAAATGAGGATCGAAAAATGGGGCTTCATTTACAGAATAGACCGTCTCAGGGAGGAATAGGTACATTATACCATAGATGAAAGCGACGATAATATGAACTATTAATAAAATTTTATACTCTCTAGACATTTCTGCCATAAATATTACACCTTGAGGTTTGTGGTTAGATTAGATTTCTGAGGAATATTAATTCATAGGAGTATAAAAATGTTAACAAAAATGTAAAGATAATATCTCCCTAGTAATATTACATGAAGTTCAATATTACTACTTGGTGCTTTATAGAAGGTTATTATACACAAAAAACTTTAAATACGCTATAATTAAAAAATATCCTTAAGAAAATTAAAATCTCATTTATTAAACAAAACTGTGTTTTGGTAAGCAAAGTTGTAATCAATAGGTTTTGCAGAATTCTTTTTAATAAAACACACACTCATAAATAAGGTGGTTTATGAAATATGTCTAATAATCAGTCGAGGATCTTAATGAACACAGAATTTAAAAGAACACGCTACCTTTTTCTTGATAATATAAAGGTCCTTTTTACCGTTCTAGTGATTTACTGGCATGTAATGGTTACTTATGTAGAAGCAGGTTGGTGGTATTATAAAGAGGTTAATATAGTTGATCCTATAAGTTATATCTTCTTTCTACTTTTAACTTCAATTGGAGGTGTGTTTCAAACCTCACTCCTGGGATTATTCTTTTTATTAGGGGGTTATTTTACACCTAAAAGTTATGATCGAAAAGGTGTTTGGAGCTTCTGGAAAGAACGACTTATTCGTCTTGGTATCCCTCTTCTTTTATATATCGTATTGATTAATCCTATTCTGATTTATAGCCTAGCCAAAATAGGGATTCCTCCCTGGAATACTTTACCAATGTCACAAGGGTCTTTAATAGATTATTATTTCAGTAGATTTTTCTCATGGGAAGCCTTCATTGACTTTTTATCGTTTGGGGGACCTATGTGGTTTCTCAGGGTTTTACTCATCTTTACTGCGGTTTATACTCTTTGGCGTCAAATTACCAAATTGGGCCCTGTACAACGAAAAATCCCAAAGCAACTTTCTATCCCTCGCTACTCTTATTTACTCCTTTCAGCTCTTGGTCTAGGATGTCTTACTTTTATTGTTCGTATATTCTTACCTATAGATACCCGTCCATTGGAAATACCATGGGGTCAACTCATTCAATATCTAATGATGTTCAGCATTGGGGTCATTTGTATTCGGTATCTATGGTTCGAAAAAATGACCAGAAAACATGTCAAAATCTGGTTACTTACAATTGTAATTTCACTTATAGTAATTTACATCGATTTTATTATAGCGATTGCAATGGATGTAGATTTAATAGATTTTACAGGAGGAGCCAGTTTGCATGCTTTCCTATTTGCTATGGTCGATAATGTCATTTCTATGGGAGTTATTTTTATCTTAATTAAGGTTTTTTACGCAAAATTCAACAAACAAGGACCTATACTACGGAAATTATCTGCTAGCGCATATCATATGTACCTCGTTCATCCCCTTGTGCTTGTCGCTTTATCCCTTGGATTTGCATCCTTAAGTCTTCTTCCTATTCTAAAAATAGGCATTGTATTTCCATTAGCAATACTCTTTTGTTATCTAATCAGTCATTATATTATCCAAAAACTACATTGGGAAAAGCACATAAGAGATTCTCAGAATAATTAGAACTATATCTGAAATAAAATTTAGGGCTTACTATAAAATTTTTTTTTAATAATTACCTTATCTTACTTTCTTATTTTTTTTAAAATTCGACTTCAAAAGTAGCGGT
Organism: Promethearchaeota archaeon; assembly: GCA_011364975.1. Lineage (GTDB taxonomy): Archaea > Asgardarchaeota > Lokiarchaeia > Sigyniarchaeales > SOKP01 > SOKP01. The sequence continues at coordinate 7,740 of RDOE01000069.1, forward strand.
TTCGAATAGAATTATTTAGTAGCATTCTCCCCAAATTTTTTGCAATATACCTTGTTAAAGAAGATCTTATCAGAATATAAACACAACAAAAGGTTTAAATATAAAAAAAGATATTTGTTCTATATCGAACAGTTCGATCTCGAACAAACAAAATTTATAAAAAGAGGAATTTAATATGGTAAATATAATTGCTTATTGCGGAATTAACTGTTCCGAGTGTCCTGCTTATTTAGCCACTCAAAAAGATGATTACGAAGAATTAAAAAAGGTTGCAAAGGAGTGGTCCAATGAATCGATGTCCTTTAAACCAGAAGAGATTTATTGTGATGGTTGTAACCAGGAGGAATGTATCTTTCGTTGGTGTAGAGAATGCCCTATAAGAAGCTGTTGTAGAGAGAAAGGTTTTAAAAATTGCGCATATTGTGAGGACTACTTCTGTGATAACTTAAAGATGACCTTTGATAAAACTCCTTCAGCAAAAGAGAGACTAGACGAAATTCGAAAAAATTTGTGATAACAAAATTACGTTAAATGAAGAGGCGAAAAGTATGGAGTTAGAAGAAGTCAAAAAGTTAAGTGTAGAATTAATGCAGACCTCTAAAGCGGCCTATTTAACAACCATTGACGCTGAAGGATATCCTATAACAAGAGCAATGTTTAATTTAAGGAATCAGGACCAATTCCCTGAATTCTCAGAGTTCTTTAATGGGTTGGGCAATGAATTCGAAATATATATCTCGACAAATACCTCCTCATCTAAAACGGAGCATATTATGAGGAATCCTAAAATTTGTGTTTATTATTGCACCCCCGAAGATTTCAAAGGAGTCATGTTTGGAGGAGAAGGAGACATTATTGGAGATATGAATATAAAGAAGAAAATATGGTTAGATTGGTGGGCAAAATATTATCCCAAAGGTTTAATGGATCCAGATTACACCCTTCTTCGATTAAAACCGAAAATAGCGCACTTTTATTACAGATTAGAAAAGGTCCAATTTGTGCCAGGTGAATGAACATAGAAAATATAAGGGAAGGAGGTTTTTTAATTACAAAAATCCAGCAATTGTCACAACGAATTTTGGCTAAAATGTTGAAAGAAAATGATATACACGATATTAGTGCCGCCCAAGGTAGAGTACTATTTCCACTTTGGATTGAAGACGATATTTCCTTCCAAGATCTTAAAAAAAAAACTTTATTGAGCAAGGCAACGTTATCTTATATGCTAGATCAGCTTGAAGAAGCGAGTCAAATAAAGCGAATTCGCTCAAACGACGATAAAAGAATCATAAACATAAAACTAACTAAAATGGATGAAGATTTAAAGCGAAAATTTTTTCAAGTCTCAAATCAGATGAAAAACATTTTCTATAAAGACTTTACTGAACAAGAAATTGATGATTTTGAAGAATATTTGGAAAAAGTTTTGGAAAACCTAACCAATTATCGTGATAAAAACAAATCAGCAAAAGTTTAGTAATAATTTTCAATATTTTTTTTTAATACTTCTTAATTACCAAAAGTTCTAAAATTCAAATTTAGTGAGATGGGGAAGATAATTCAAATCAGGTTTTATGTGTACATTTGTATTTCTTATTCTTAACTCTTGCAGATTTATTAGGTGGTTTAGTCCCTTAATTTCTGAGATCGGATTATTATTTAGACTTAAAAATTTAAGCTTACTTAACTTTTCTAACCCTTCTATAGTCTCAATTTGATTATCACTTAACTCTAATCTTTCCAAATTTGTTAATGTATCTAAACCCTCTATTTTTTTAATCTTATTGAAACTTAAATCGAGGTTTTGTAGTTTTTTTAATTTTATTAAGCCTTTAATTACAGAAATTTGATTCCCTTTTAACTCTAATTCTTCCAAATTAATGAGTGAATCTAAACCACTAACCTCTGTAATTAGATTCAATTCTAGATGAAGTTTTCTTAAATCCACATTCTTATCTAAGGAAGTAATTTGGCTTATTTTATTCTTTTCAAGATATAATTCTCTTAAATTCTTGTACTTTTTTAAGCGCTTTATTTCATCTATACGATTAATCCCAAAGCTCTCTAAATAGATACTATTATTATCAATGAAAACTCTTCTTGTATTTACTTTTACATACTCCATGTAATTATAACAAATATGCGGCTTATTGAATTATTCTAGTTAAAAATATAAAACAAATATATTTTTAGACTATAATTTAAAGGATATTCTCTCTTTTGGATAATAGTTTTAATTACATTTAGTAATGGGGTTATAATAATTTTGCAAACATTACTAGATAAAAAGCATCTTTGGTTTCATGGTTATTCTCACAAGGAATTTTTTGTTTTTCGGCATGATATTACTTTTAACTTACTAATTTCCAAAAACTTTTATATTTCTATAACCATTTTTGATCATTAGATATTGAAAAATCATAAAATATTTAAAAAAACTATAATAATTATATAATTGAGTTTAAGAAAATGGATGTTATTGATCTTAAAATATTAGAAGAATTAAAAAGCGATAGTCGGATGTCCTTTAATGATATCAGCGAACGAATCGGAAAGACCGAAGCAACAGTGAGACGCCGTGTAAAAAAGCTTATGGAAGAAAATGTTATTAAGCGGTTTACTATTGAATATGAGCTTGATACTAAGCCTAAAACTTCCGCCACCATAAAAGTTGAGCCTGATTTTAAGGATATTAAGCGGATATTAGCTGAATTATCGAAAATTGAAGAAATTACTTCAATTTGGAGACTTTCAGGGGATTGTGGATTATTAATGAAAGTTGATATCCCTTCAATAGAACAATTTAATCCGTTAATTGAAGACAAAATTTCTCCAATTCAAGGTATTAAGATTGTGGAAACTTGCTTTATAACCGATGTAATAAAATAATTCGAGCTATTCCGAAAGATAAATTAAAAAATTTAAATAGTCACCCGTTTTTTAATTTTTTTTGCTACTAATACGAACAAGAGAAAATTTATTTCTAGAATAAATAATTTCAAATCTTAGTAGCGATTATGAGTAGTGAGTTTAAGTTCAGTATTAATGGAGCTGTCTTATCTTGCCCATTTTCACATGCATGTAATCTGCCCCAATCTCAAAATATATGTGGATTTCCAGAATATAAAATTTGTCCTGATTTTGAGACAAAAATACTTCATTTAAGAAGTAAATCAAGGAATCTTCATTAAGGATTTTGATAAAGTCGCTCTATTTTACCTATTTTAAAAGGTTTTTGATGTTACATGCAAAATTAATTAAAATAGTATCTTCCTTTACTATAAAACCTCAGAACTTGTCAATAAGACCATTATGTAATCCGCAACAGCTTCAATCGAATCCGAAATCGCTTCAATAATATCAAATACGTTACCAGCGGTGAAAGCAGTAAAATAATTTACATCATATTTAGTTTCATGAAGACTTTTTCGTAATTTAATATTAAGAATATCTACTTCGTGTTCATGCTGGTTAATTTGGCTAGCAAATTCTTTAATCTGCTTTCTTTTACCAAGTAGATCAATTACCATTTTATCTAATAAATCCACAGCCTTAACCGTGTTTTCCATCATTTCTAAAATAATAAGAATAGTTTGCTCACTGCTTTGTTCCCAGAATTCTCCCTCAATGGTAGTGATCCTGCGGGCTACCCCAGTGCAACAATTTGCCACATCATCCATACGCTTAATCAGATGTGATAAATTTTGACGAACACTTGGATTTAATTCTCCTTTTGAGATGTCTTTTTGAATTTCTCGCCTTAATTCATCAGCCTCACCTTCCAAAGTATCTACTTTTTCAAAAATTTGATCCGCTTTTTCAGGCTTTTTTTCTTTTAGAAGAACTTTAATTCCTTCGTCTAAAGTTTTTACGCATTTTTGTACTATTTGTGCATGTTTAATCGATTTTTCCAACGCATTAACTGCAGTTTCCCTTTTTAAAAACTCAATTAAAGATCCCATTCTTACCACTCTTCTTTTTATTAATACATTACATGTTTTTTATCATTTATTAAGATAATCCGAATGAATAGAAACCAAAATAAATCAAACCTGCGAAAATTGCAGCAATCGGAAAAGTGAGAATCCAATAAGCTCCCATTTTTCCTAATGATTTCTTATCAATTTCTTTTTTCTGTGCAATACTTAACCCAATTATACAAAATACAATAACATGACTATGAGATATGGGCAAGCCAAATAAGGTTGCTATCATTAAAATGATAGCAGAACTAGTTTGCAGAATAAGACCCTCACTAGGACGGGCTTCAATCATCTGAGAAGCTAAATTTTTTATCACGAATCTAGCTGCAATATAAATTCCAAAACATGCAATAATACCACAAATAACAGCATAAAAATAATACTCTGCGATATTTAAAGAACCATTAGTTAATAATCCATAAAGGATGCCTAACGCTTCTCCAGAATTCGCGCCAACCCATATTTCCGCAAATATAACTGCCGTTAATAATAACCATTTAAATCTTCTCTCAGAGTTTTCTATTTGGTTTAATCCTTTTAGCCGAGATAAATATACCTTAGCTAAAATTTTAAATATTACATATGTTATTAACAATCCAAAAAGCGGAGACAATATCCAACTTATCACTACGTTAAGAAGCTTCTCCCAGTTGAGAGCCGTTTCAGGATTTATTCCCCCTTGAAATAGAGAATATACTATTAAAACACCCACCACGCTTCCCATTAATGAATGCGTACTACTCAACGGAATTCCTGCAAAACTGCCAATTACTAACCATACAATACTACTAATAAGCACTGTAAGTAACATAAACGTAGTATATTGTACTCCTTCTCCTAAAATATCGGCTCCTACCGTTTTAGCAACAAACCCCCCACTAAAAAATACCATTCCGCTTCCTATCGCGACACCTCCTAAAATTAAAGCTATTCTGAACTTAACAACTCTCGCACCAACTAATGCTGATAGCGTCTCATCATTAGCTCCAATAGAAAACGCAAGTCCAATTGCTAATACAATTAGAACGACAATAAGTATTGAATTTAAACCATCTGCCATAATAACTCATGATTTTATAAGCTTTATTCAAAAATTAGATATTTAGTAGCAAGAAATTGAATATATTCAGAGAAATCCTTGATATGGTCTGCCAACATCATAATGCCTTCTATTAATTCTTTTAAATATATAAAAGTCCTGGATAAGTAATCCATTTCGTAATTATACAGCCGGTTTAGTAAATCCCATTCTTCTTTTCTCATTCTCCGCCGTTCATCCTTAATTTCTTCACTTATATCATGAGATTTGCTAAGATCAGTACCGATTGATTTTACAGCTGCTGCTAATAAGTTGGAAATCTTTGTAAGAGATTTTAAAATACTAGTAATTTGTAATTTAAAATTCTCATCAGGAAATATCGCTTTATATAACAGCATCTTATGGGCTAAATGTTCCCCAATATTCTTAATATCATTAATCTTGGTAAAAAGCTTTAAGCGATCCGCCTTTGAAAACATTAGTTTGGATTTAAAGATTTTTGATTCAAACTTCTTTTTTATCTTTACTTCCGTATGGGTGTCAATTACATAATTCAAATTCTTCGCAAAATTACTAAAATCCTCTTCAACTAAATATTCAATTCCCTTAATCAATCTTAGGTTCTGGGCATTGATCGTACTCATAAAAAGTTTTGTTAACTCATCAATGCTAAGCTTTTTAAGCTCTTCGTCATCAATTTCCTTCATTTCCATCCTTCAATGATATATATTAATAGTTTATGAGAGAAGAAATTTCAAATTACTTTAGTATAGAGTAATATAGTTCTATATAATTTAGATTTGAAATATAATTTTATGTTTTGATTATTAATCATTAAATATAGTCTGAATCACAAACTATTATGCTCCAGCTAAGTAATAGTAAGAAAATGACCATTTTAATTTCTCCTATATAATCTATATATTTTCTAATAGGCTCTCTTTAGAACAATTGGATTATAGACCTATTTCTGTAAACTTAGATCTGAAACCAAATCGCAGAAATTTTCTTATGATTAATCTACATCCAAATTAAACGCATTCTAAATAAAATAAAGTTTAGTTATAACTTAAATAGAGTAGAAATAATTAACATTAATTCTGTTAGAAAACGTGTATTTTAATAAAACAATTAAATGAGATTCTTCTCAACTAAAATTTCATTTAATACAATATCCAAATCAATGTCGGAATTCTTAATCTTTTTAACTATTTTTCTTAAGCCATAGTCATTAAGAAGTAACTCAATCAAATTCTTGTATAAAGCAGCAATATTATCCTTACCCACTTCATAATAAATATCTTCTTCCTTGCCAGCTAATGTGATGTTTAGTACTTCATATAATCCTTTTATCGCTTCTTTAATGTTATCAAAATTCTGTTCTGCTTTATCTACCATATCATTTGTAAAATTTGTTTGAGTCATTTTTTTCATCACCAAGTTACTAGAAGAAACTAGACTATTTAAATCCGATCATTATTTGTTAGATTGTGATCAAATGGACATCTGGGATACCCATCCCATATGCCAAAACCCCAAAATCCGATGATCAAAATTATCAATAAAAGCGATCAATCTCAAGCAAGAAAACTAAAAAAATTTTTTGATTGACGAATATTATACTAATATGATAGCGAATTTCGACTTTCTCAAGCTTTTCGATCATTTGAGGGTCGAATTATTATGAAAAAACTAAATATTTGAGGATTTGATATCAATATTACTCTATTAAAAAAAGAAGAGATATAAGCTTTAAATATCAAAATACATATTCTAATGATCAAAAATTCTATTCGAACCTTTTTATAACCGATCTATTCAATTATTATTATTTCTATAGAAAACGCAAATTAAAATTGTCATCAAACTCCCACTTAATGCGTTATTAATCGCATTGCATAATTGATAAAAAAAGAATTGCTCCTATCAATTTGTGGTTAAGAACGGAAAATATTAAATATATAAGAAGAATTAGTGAGTAATACTGTATGGATTTTAAATCTATACAGATGCGAATCCAAAATTATAAATAGTAAAGTGACTCAAAAAATGCTTTTCATAACGTATTGGGAATTAAATCCAGATTTTGATCCCTCAGAGTTAGCTGAAATTGCTCAAACGCTCATGAGTAAGAAACTCTATCCAGTCGAAGGTGTCAAACAAATAGGCTTTTATGTTAGCACATCAGATTATTGGGGAATTACAATAGAAGAAGCTCAGAATGAGGAACAAATGGCTAAAGGCTCAATGATGTGGAGATTGGCTAAACCAGGTTATATTAAGGTTATGAAAACAACTCCTGCCATGGACGCTACTAAAATAATCCCTCTAGTAATGAAATTGAAAAAAGAAATAAAGGGTTAGAGTTAAGTTAATTCTATATAATTATAAAATTTCTTTTTTTTTTTTAAAACCCATTTTAGAACCTAAAAGAGACTAAGTTTTAAGCTTTACTTAATATTCCCGAAGTCATTACATTTACGGGTCTAACCAGTAATTCTTTTCACAATAAAAATTAGTATTAATATTAATTACAATCATAATTAAAATTATTAGAGATATCAATAAATCATTTATTATAATATAGAGATGAATGGCTTAAACTTAGATTTTAGCTTACTTATCTGATATTCCAGGTCATTGCACACTCTCCGACTCTTCCTTTCTGGACACCCTCAAATCTTAAATTTTTAAATCCAAATTTTCTTCTTACTTTATTCAAAATGCCCATAATAACCTGAGGGAACATACAAGAAGGACTTCCATTGTCATGAAGCCTATAGTACGTATTAGCATAACACATCTTACAGGAATCTTGTTTTGCTAATAATTTTACAACATTCCCCTCCGCATCTTTTTGAAAATCAACCTTAGCGTTGTCAGTAATAGCCCATTCCTTTTCTAAAAATTGTTGTAGTTTTTCAAGGAATGCATCAATCGTTTCTATTCCTTCATCATCGAATTCATTTCCAATAGATCTTCCAATTTTAGTAAAAAATTCTCCTTTTTGCTCATGAGGAATAGCTTTCTGCAAAGCATACCATACTTTAAAGAATGTGCTATATGAAACAGTATCGAATTGTGTTGGTAACTTTCTTATTTCATCTTGTGTTAAGTTTCCCATATTGCTTCAATTTATTTGTTTGATATACTAAAAGTGTTAGTAATCAAAAAGATTTTTTTTATATATTATAAAAAAAAAGCCAAGTATTGTTTTGGGTATTAATTATTTGATGGCAAACTATTCAATTTTTAAAATTACATTCTAAAACATTCCAATTTATTCAAATAACTAATCTTTACCTAAGTTTCTTTTTATTTCTTGCAATCTTAATCATTAAGTCGATTGAATTTTCAGGGGGAATTATGCTTTGTTCTTTATTTTTTAGTTGGATTGCTTCTGAAGGACATTTCGATACACATACTCCACATCCTATACATCGCTCTTTATTAATGGTTGAGGCATCTCCCGTGGTTATAGCATCCATTGGACAATAATTTGAACAAGTACTACATCCAGTGCATTGTTGCTCATCAATTTCAGCATAATAGTTGGAGGCAAATAATCGAGCAGGGTTTTCAAGCTTCTTAGCGTGAGAAAGAATACCACAACAACAATCACAACATAAACAGAACCCTCCTGAACTTTTTACATTTCCTGGTTGAATTACAAGTCCGCTCTCTTCCGCTTTGTTCAATATCTCAAATGCTTCTGCTTTTGTGATCTCCCGAGCATCTCCACGATCCAGGTAATTTTGGCTATTAACCATACATCGTTCTAGCATATTATGTTTACATTTAATTCCAATTAATTCTTTGGATTGAACGCATACACATGGTGCAACTGCATAAGGGCCATCTACGGTCTCAAGAATTTTTCGTGCATTATCATAATCCTTAATAATATTCTCATGAGAAATAGCAGTATTAATAGGAATAGTACGCATCTGTGGGATGCCCGTATCTTCGCCTAAAAACTCTCTAATAAACCGTTTTCCATATTCTTCACTTGCTTGTGCCATTTCTTTAGATAAGTGGTTAACATGGGTCTCAAAAAATCCAATTGCATATGGCAAATTTCCATAGGATATTTGGTTAGTTTTGGGATTTACTTCTTTAAATATTATCCTTTTTTCTACCATGGATTCCAATTTTCCTTTTGTTTCCTCAAGAGTTAATCCTATCTTTTTAGTCTGAGAGTAAATTCTATTCAGAGAAACAGGATTAAAATTGAGATACATAGCCATTTTCGCTTCCTCAGGAGTAAAAAAAGCCTTCAGCACCTTCAAATCAGAATTATCTTCTGAAGAGGGAAAACCAATGGGCATTTTGTCGAGATGTTTTTGTAACTCTCGATATATAGCTTCATGTTCTTGCATCTAAGAGCCTTATTAATGTAATTTCTATTTTTAATTTTTATATGTAGATAAAATAGGGATCATCATAATTTAAATCTACTAATTCAAATCTAGGTTTTTCGCAACTTAATTTATATTAAGGCTAAAAATAAGAACAATAATGAATTAAACTATCCTTAGAATATGGATCTTAAAACCAATGCAATTTTATTCAATATTTTTCCTAATGCATAACCAGTTAATTCTAATATTAAAAAGAAAGGTTTAAAATAATAAGTTGCTTTCATAAACATAGTACTACTAAGGAAATCCGAGAAAATGCTATGAAACCTA
>RDOE01000070.1 GCA_011364975.1 Promethearchaeota archaeon
AATTCATGAGTTTTAGCAACTTTAGAAATGGCAATCATATAAGCTGCATTACGCAATGAAACATTTTTTTCCTGGGCTAATTTCCATACTGTATCAAAAGCTTCTAGTAGAATTGTCTTCATTTCTTGAAAAACCCTATCAATTTTCCAGAAGTACGAATGAATTCCTTGAAGATATTCAAAATATGAAACACATAAAGACCCTCCATTTGCAAGAATATCGGGAACTACTATAATACCCTTTTTATCAAGAATTTGATCAGCTTGACTAGTTACAGGTCCATCCGCCCCTTCTAAAATGATTTTGCAATTTACTTTATCAGCATTTTTACTTGTAATTTGATTTTCTATGGCGGCTGGAATAAGAATATCACACTTGATTTCAAAAATTTCCATATTGGATATTTCATTTATGTTGTTGTCTTCAAAATCTTTAACGCTATTACCCTCTAATTTCCACTCTGATAACTTATTAACGTCTAATCCTTCCGCAGAATATACACCCCCTAATGTATCAGAAACAGCTAAGATCTTACAACCATGTTCATATAATTTTTTTGCAATTGTAATTCCTACTGTTCCAAATCCTTGAATTACTATATTCATTGTATCAATGTTATAATTTAGTTTTTTACATAAAGCTTCAAGGATATAATATAATCCAATCCCCGCAGCTTCCTTTCGACCAACAGTGCCTCCAATCTCAATTGGTTTACCTGTCACTACACTAGGAATGGATCTACCTTTTTGCATAGAATATACGTCCATAATCCAAGACATAGTTTCCTCATTAGTATTTAACCCTGGTGCAAGAATATCCATATCTGGTCCAATAATATTTATTATCTCAGCTGTATATCTTCGAGTAAGTTTTTCAAGTTCTCTTTTAGAGATTTGTTTTATATCAACCTGTATTCCCCCTTTGGATCCACCTAACGGTAAACCTAACAGAGCAGACTTGAAGGTCATTATAAAGGCTAAAGCATTGACATCATCTAATGTTAGATCAGGAGCATACCGTAATCCCCCCATAGCGGGTCCCCTCAAAGTAGAATGATGAACGCGATAACCAACGAATACTTCTAAAGATTTATCATCCATAACAACAGGAATTGAAACCTCTAATACTCTTTCGACTCGTTTCAAATATTCAATCGTGTTTTGATCAAGATTTAGTAGATGTGAAGCTATTTCTAATTGCTTTTTCCGGGTTTCATATGGATTTGGTTTTGGAATCATAATTTTTCCTTTTCCTCATCAAATAATATACTATTATTATTAAATAAGTTATACTAAATTAAATTTATCCTACTAAAGTTGTATAAGAACTAAATCTTATAAATTAATCAGACAATATTCCACGAACTTTAAAGGTTCTAAAGCGCAACCACTGGAATCCAATCCACCTAATTGATTTAATAAATTCTCATCAATTTGATTCCCGTGCAACCATAAATCCTTTAAAACCATCAAAGACTCTAATCCTTTTATCTCCTTAATCTTATTCTTTCCTAAATCTAATGTTTCTAAATTCTGAAGTGTTTCAAGCCCTTCAATCTTTACAATTTCGTTTCCAGAAAGAAATAATTTATTAAGATTAGTTAAAGAATACAATCCATTAATTCTTTTTATGGAGTTATCTTTTAAATTGATAACTTTTAAATTAACACAGTTATCTAATCCTTTTATTTCTTCGATATGATTTCCAGTTATCCATAAAGTCTCTAAATTTTCAAGTTTATCCAAACCCTTTATCTCTTTTATATTATTATCATTTAGATATAGTTCTCTTAAATTAGTTAAATTTTCTAGCCCTTTAGTCATTGAAAGTTTATTTCCTGCTAAGTTTAAAATCTTTAGATTGGACAATTCTTTCAATCCTCTTATATCACTTAGTTGGTTCCCAGCAATCCATAAGACCTCTAAGTTTTTTAAATTGTCGAAACCTTCAATATGAGAGATCATATTCCATGAAAGATCCAACTTTTGAACTGAACCTAAGTTTTCTAATCCTTTTATAGAGTGAATCTGATTGGCTCTTAAGTATAACTCTTCTAAACTTGATAAATATTCAAGACCACCTATTTCAGAAATATTATTTGATGCTAGGTGAAGAGTTTTTAAATTTAATAAATTATTTAATCCCGAGATTGAATCTATTTTATTACTTCCTAAATTAAGAATTTCTAGGTTCTTAAGATTGTCTAATCCCTTAATCTCAGATATATCATTCGAACTTAGCTCCAAATTGAGGATTTTTTCTGAATTAAGACCTTTTATATCAGCAATATTATTTATCTCTAATAGACCTAAATCCAAAAATCCATTCTTTATTTCATATTTTTCATCCTTATATTCCACGTAATCCATAACTTTCACCAGTACTAAAATTTAGGAAGAGTGTTAATCACATAGCCAACTAAATTAAGAACTGTTAAAATAATTTATTTTCCTTTAAGATAAAGTTTTCAAAATATTATTTAAACTTTAATCAAACCTTTATTACATAAATTTAAACTTTATAACAATTCAATTCGTATACTTATTGATAAATGATGATAATATGTCTAAACTGTAGATCCGTCATGCCTGGTCAGAAAGAGGGATATTATTTTTGTAATGACTGTAATAAGATTACCTTTTTTTGGCCGGTAGTATATAAATGATAAAGATATAATTTAATGTAATTAAAAAAACCTAATGAATGAAATATACATGTAAAATATAGATGTGTATTGACAACCCTGCAAGGGTTTAGGAGATTTCACTTGGTAGCCGCATAATATTTCTCAATATTGTCTTCCATATTTAAGATTAAATCAATAATTCGATTAATTTCCTTAAGGGGAAGCCTATTAATATCTATTAAACTTCTAGTTAAAGCAATATGTTTATTATACACCACTGTTGCTGCAAAATTCTTTAATCCTGAACTAAATGCGTATAAATTAGTGTATACTTCCCGAAAGTTAGCTTTTGTTAGGTATTTTGAATCTGTTTTATCTAAAATCTCTCCTAATGATTTTTTAGTTTTATGCAAATAGTGATATAGCTTGACCTTTCTTTCTTCTATTTGGAAGTAAAGGATTCTAGCTAATTCCTTATATTTTTCAGTGTTTACTAAATCATCAAGTTCTTCAGAAATTTCTACAATTTTCTTACTTAAGCTGTATTTTTTCACTACGTTTTTTTCATTTAAGAATTTAATTTCTAACTTTTCTCTTTTTAGAAGAAGTTCATTTTTCTCTAGTTCTTTTTGCTTTCGAAGCCGTTTTGAGAGTTCTCCCCTCTGTTCATAAACCGGTTTTAGATAGCCCTCCCATTTTTTTTGTCCCTTGTCAATATCAACTAATTTTTTTTGAGACATGATAAGCTTATTTATTTCCCTATCGAAACTTTTAAATCTCTTTGAATCAAGATTCGTTGAAATGAACAACTCAGAAGAGCCCCAAACAATTCTTTTCAATTCTGATGTAATTTTTTTAATAATTTTGCTGTCTTCTTTGTCTGCAATAATTACAAGATCAATATTTACTTCATAAATAACAATTACAAATGCAGTAAAATTACCTAATCCTATTGTTTTTAAATCTTTTAATCCTTCAATGGCTAACTCTGATAAAAATAACTTAAGGGCACTAAATAGATTACCAAATAAGTCCATTTGATATTGTCTTTCGATTAGAAGATCTTTTTCATATAAAAGTATCCCCGAATCTGAATGATAAATAAATAAATAATATAACATAATTGAAATCTTTACGATATATTTAATACCCTATAAGAATATATCAATTCTATTTTTTTAAGTCTTTATATACTTCCTTTTTTTATTTACTTAGGATTAGCGAAATTTACTTTAAGATTCCAATAACCTTTTATTTTTAAATTAATTGATTCAAATTAGGAAATTAACGTTTTTTATGAGTACGATTATGGAAAATACAGATAAACAAATTGAGGAAAAAATACAATCAAATCTTAAGAAAGATAAAAATTTTGGATTATCCAATATAAAAACTTATGTAATTAATGGATTTGTCACGTTAGAGGGCTCTATTATTTCATTATGGCATAAAACACGAGCAGAAACAATAACAAAGACTGTTGCTGGGGTAAAAGGGATTACAAATAAACTAAAAATAAAGCCAAAACAATCAGAGCTTCTAAAGGAGTTAATGAGTGAGTCCATTACAAATGAGAAATTACGCTATGTTGTTGATGCTCATCTTTCTAAAATTGAATGTTATTTTGGATTAGTAGGTGTTTCATTTGCTATAATTTTCATCATTTTTGCAGCTCTGGTAACCCCAGGTTATAATCCTCTTGTAAATACTGTAAGTGAATTGGGGCAGGGTATCGCAAAAACGTTATTTAGTATTGCTTTTGTCTCAAGTGGGAGTTTATCTATACCATTTATATTATATCTTGAAAAAACTTTACTTGGGATAAATGAATTTGTACGAAGAATCGCTACAGCAGTTGCTATAATTAGCGCAGTTAGCGTAGCATTGGTTGGTATCCTTCCTGATCCTGAAAATCCAGATGCATTCAAGGTTTTTCATGGAATTGTCGCAGTCAATGCATTTTTCGGATCGGTCATCAATATATGTCTCTATTCTTACCTAATGATGAAGAGTAATGAGTATAAAAAATATCATGTAGTAATCGGGTTCGCCACTGGATTTGATTTACTATTACTATTAATTACTTTAATTAACCCTTTAGTGGAATGGATATTGACAGTTAATATTATGCTTTGGATAATAGTAACCTCAATTAAATTAATTCGAAGTTAACTTTTAAAAATAATGTTCCTTACTTAAGCTTATGACTGAAGCATTATATATGAATGACTCCTACTTGAAAAAATGGGATGCTAATGTTAAATCTGTAAAAGAGGATAAATATATTTTACTTGACAAGACAGCATTCTATCCGAAAGGAGGGGGTCAACCATGGGATGAGGGTTTTATAACTCGGAATGGGGAAAAATTCAGAGTGGTATATGTAGGAAAATTCTCTGGAGAAATTAGCCATGAAGTAGATAAACCTGGGTTAAAAGAAGGGGATAATGTATCTTGTGAACTCGACTGGGAACGGCGATATACTTATATGAGATATCACACTGCATGCCATCTAATTTCGAATATACTTTACCATAGAGCAGATGCAAAAATTACTGGAAATCAGATCGAATTAGATAAGTCACGAATGGATTTTTCAATGGAAGATTATTCTCCAGAGAAATTGAAAAGCTTTATTGACGAAGCAAATGAAATAATAAAGAAAAATCTCCCTATTACCATAGATTATATGTCACGAGAAGAAGTTCAACAAAATCCCGAACTTGCTCGTTTAGCCATAGGCTTACCACAAGATATAAATGAATTTCGGATTGTAAGAATAGGAGATTTAGATGAACAAGTAGATGGCGGGACGCATATAAAGCAACTGCAAGAAATTGGTACCATTGAGCTCTCTAAAACTGTCAATAAAGGTGCTCAAAACAGGCGAATGTATTTCATTCTTAAATAGAATAAAAATACTTCTTCTTAATATCCCCGAAGCCCTAATTGGTTGATTTTAGTCAACATAAAATATTAAACAGATTGCTATGTTATAATTAGGCTCATTTTAAAATCGTAATATTCGAACTTTGCGAAATATTTCGAAGGTATATCTAAAAATATGTTTTTGTGATACAAATCAGATAGCACCACTTTAAACAAGTAAATTGTTGCTGGATTCAATTTAATAATAACTAAATTATAAAGAAAAAAAGGTTTAAAAAATGAAAATAAGAACAAAATCAAGTTTAATAATTGGAGTTTTTGTTTTTGCCATGATATTTGGAGTCTTTACTTTGATTATCATGCCAACTCGTGCTGATTCACATACTTTTATTGTTTTTCCATCAGGGGGAGATGATACAGCAAATATTCAGGCAGCGTTCGACGCGGCAATCGCGGCTGGTCCAGGAAGCACGGTTCTGTTAACTTCGGGACAATTTTATACTAATGAGATTTATATTGAAGACTTCTATGGTACATTTAAAGGAGCTGGTATAGAACAAACTAAAATTGATGTGCTTAGAGGATTTGATCCAACAGCACCAGGAGTTTACGGTCCGATGGGTACTCATATATTTAGATTTTTAAGAGGAGATGTCTCTATCTCAGACTTATACTTTGATATTACTCCTTATGAGCCTGCTGAACCATGGGGACTCGGATGGGTCGATTTATTATCACCTATTTTAATGACTGGAGAGCTAAATTCCCGAATTGAAAATGTTAGATTCACAGGACACGAAGGGACTTCAACTTATGATCCTGGTCATCCACTATATCTAGTAGAAAGTTATAATGTTCGAGCCGGAGTTGTTTATGGGGGGGGTTTAATAACAACTGGAAATCATCTTATCACTAAATGTGAATTTGACTCACTATGGTTAGGTCTTACGGCATATGGGTTAATGAATGCTGAAGTGAAAATTAAGTCAAATTCAATTACAGGGGGAGCTATTGGAATAATTAATGCCGAAAATGACAATTCAAAATTTGAGATTTCTCATAATGAGATTGAAACAAGATTTTTTGGTGGTATTTGGGTTATGCAACCCCCTCCAAGAGAGCCCTCTCAGTGGCTTATAACTCATAACATTATAAGAGTCTTATCTCTTGATGCCGATGGTATAGCTTTAATGGATTATTCACCAGCTAAATCACTCGAGGCAGTTATCTCCCATAATAAAATCATGTTAGATGATGCAAACTGGGGAGGCATTTGGACTTATGGGTTACAGGATGCTTTTATCTCTAACAATATTATTTGTGGTAAAGGAGAATATGGTATAGCATGTGCATTTGCCTATAATAACTTATTACTTGGAAATAACGTTCAAAATGTTGATGCTTACTGGGCTTCAGTTGCATTAATTTTTGCGAGTGGATGTGTAGTTGTTGGAGGTTCTACAAAGACGAATGTATTAGATATCGGTGGTGATAACAATATTATAGTCGGAATTAGTAATATGCAGGGTACTTCGCCAGGTCCAGAAATCCAAGAAGCAATGGAACAAAAAAGAGCGATTTTTAAATTATTCTAATATTTTAGGATTAGTAAACACTATTCCTACTTTTTTTTTACTATTTAATTAAAACAGGTTATGAGCTAGATGTAAACTCTCGATCATTTATGCAACTTCGAATTAAGTTTTTCGTAAATTTTTATGAATTAATGATCAAAATATTTATTTACAATTCCGTCTAATTATTATTTTACAAAACCAATTATCAATCCAATTCTTTATTGAAAAAAAAAGTGAATTGTAAATTGTGTGTTGAAAATAAAGATCCCAATAAAAAAAAGATCAAAAGGAAAATCTTCCTACGAAGAAGACCCTTTATGGCCTATGGAACAATTGCAATTGTGGCTATAGCTGGAATAATTGGTGGCTTATTTCTCTTCATGGACATCCAAGATAATACAGAATCAATCTTTATCTGTGGTTTAAAGGATGCGCCAAATTCCATTGATCCTCTTAAGAATCCAACTCCAAAATATGTCAATCTTATGGTAATTGATCAAGTTGCGGAAGGTTTATTTGATTACGATCAGAATCAATCCAATACCCCTATTGTTCCTAACCTAGCATTAGATCAAGAGTGGAGCCCAGATTATTTAAATTTCACTTGTAATTTAAGAAACGACGTTAAATTTCATGATGGAATGCCTTTTAATGCCACTGCTGTTAAATGGAATTTTGATAGGATTCATAGATTTATATATACCATGCCCTCTGTTTATACTCAAGTTTGGACTTATTTGTTTATAAATCCAGAAGGAAGACAATACATAAATAGAACGGAAGTAATTGATGAATTTACTGTAAGGTTTGTATTAAATCAACCCTATGCTCCCTTAAAAGAATTATTTGTTCTCTGGAACACATATATTCTTTCTCCAGCTTCTACTCCTGAAGATCGATTTATTGATATTAAAACGGAAAAATTAGTTGGGACAGGTCCTTATATATTAGATTCGTGTGAGTTAGATTATAAAAGTGAGAGTATTAAAACAGACTTCCATTCCAATCCAGATTATTGGGGTGGTGAGCCATCCATTGAAAAAGTGACTTTCTTAGCGTTAAATTATTCACAAAGATTTGATAAAATGATCTCTGGTGAGCTTTCATATGTGATGGGTGATGCTGATGACAGTTTGCTTGAAAATTACAGAAACCACCCCGAAATTACTGTAGTATCAAAACCAGTCGCAGGAATATGGTATCTTCAAATGAATAATAATCTTATAAATGCAACAATGAGGAAGGCAATATCTTATGCCTTGAATTATACCGACTGTATCGAAAAAGTTCAAGGAAACCATGCTGAAAGAGCCAAATCGCCTTTGCCAAAAAAAATGCGTTATGCAAATTGGGAGAATCTTGATATGCCCTATTATAATATATCTATAGCACGTGAAATATTAAAAAATGCAAGTTGGCCTGGTACATCTGCTTTATCTTCAAATGATAATATGAGTCCTGGAAATGAGTGGGAGCTATTAGCAACCAGCACTACTCCTCTTAGCATACATAACTTCTCCGTTGTAGCAAATAGGGAATTTCACCAAATAACAGCTAAAATAGTAAGAGAAAATCTGAAACAAATTGGAGTGAAAGTTAATATTATAAATATGACAGGTGTGGAATGGTGGCAAAAATTGATTAATGGTGAGTTAGAATTTACTTTCACTGGATATAATGCCGCTTTTCTTGACCCGGTGGAAATGATTAATCCCTTATATTCAAATGGAATTGATGGTAATTATAATACCATCCACTTTAATGATTCATTAATACAACAATGGATGGAGGAAGCTCTGGTAGAATTTAACGAAACTGCAAGAGAAATTTTATATTTAGATATACAACAACGCCTTGTTGAACTTAATCCAGTAGTTTGGTTATATTCTCTTGTAAATTATGATATATGGGATTCAAAAGTTAAAGGCCTTCCAACGGGAGGTGCTCCAATCAAGTTTATGCTAAAATATGCATCTTATAATTAGTACTATTAATTCGGGACACTATAGAGGTTCCAAATAAAATTCCCCATATCTGAAGGATACGGCTTATATAGAGAAAAGTTATAATTATTTTGAGCAGGGAAATCATAGGAATAAAATTTTTGCCCTGCGAGGGATGGTAAAGGATCGTTTTCAAATCCCACAGCAGTATTGTTTGCTTCATTACCTAGATCCCTTTTATTATACAATATAAATTGCGCTCCAATATTTGGTGACTCATCTTTATAGATTAATTGGATAATTCCTGTTACAGTAATTCCAATACCAGTTATGTTCGCACCAATATCACAATCTTGAAGGATATATATTAATGTATGACCGATATCATTAATAAATGTTAATTTACTATTTTGAGAATATTGAACGTGGATAACTTTAAATGAAATATTTCCACTTTTTGCAATTCCAGAAATATTTCCATCAATATAACAATAAGATAAATCATATTGAATATCACCCTTGGATACATTTGTAAATACATTACGAATAGATACGAGATACGGTACTGCTATTTTAACATTTCCTTCAATATCAACATTGAGTCTTATATCACAAACTATATCTACCCTAAGTATTACTTTTAAACTAATCTCATTTAGTAAAGTTAAAATTTCTTCAAAATTTACCCCCTCTCTTATCTTTAATGTGAAATTCACATTACCACTCTCACTAGTAAAGATAATATTAAAATAATCTAAATAGGACTTTCTGTCTAGAATTTTTCCACTCATATCAACTTTTAAAACAAACTTAGCAATATAATTCACGGGTTCATCAATATAGTTTAATTCGATATCTGCTATATCCGTATTAACGATAAGATTATTAATGGAAGTTGGATTTGCTGGTTCATAGTAATAGGGGATAGATTCATAAATTTTTCCGTAATTAGATCCAGTATCTGAGAGGATTATAATCGGAAGAGAAATAATTAGACTAAAAAATATCAAAATTAACAACATAATTACTTTAATAATATGATTTGCCATAATCAACTATAATATGAGTAGTATCGGTATAGCTTAAAATATATTTAGAATCTAATCGTATTTAAACTAATTTATCCTTTTGAAGTATAATTATAACCATCCATTATATGAATTCATATATTTACGATCGAATTTCTGATTTTTTTATATGCTAGAATTACCAACATTAAAAAAGTCTCCAAAAATTACCACAATTGGAATACCAACTAGAGTAAATACAAAGATTAGGTTTAATATAATAAATATAGTTTAAATATACGCTCTATTCTAAAATACTAAAACGATTATTAACTATTCTACTAAATAGACAGATAGATTTGTAATTAAACTATTTACTAATAATAATTTATTCAAGACTTGAGAAAATTCGACCTTTACTCATTATTCCGAAGCTAAATCTAAAAATGATTTTATAATCCCTAGTTCAATTAACAACAATTTAAATATAAGAGGTTAAATAAAAGTGAATAAATTAAAATATCAAAAATTTATGGTTATGATAGCGATATTTGTTATTTGCCTTGTAAATATTACCACAATAGGTTATTCAGATGAAATAGGAGTAACAGATTATATGTATGTTAAACATACTTATTGTTGCTCAAAATATCCGGGACATTCATCATTTTGTGGAACAGCATTTATTGACCCAGCTCCTGGAGTTACTACAACGTTCAAATTCTCTAAGACATCGAGCGATATTTTGCATGTTGAATGGGAATGGGGAAGTGATTGTGGAACAAATTATTGGGATGTTAATTCCAGCTCTAGAATCGTATCAAATAATGGTCATGCTGCTTGGGGTCCCAGTAATGGTGCTCACAACATGGAATGGATTTATACTGATGTTTCTCTTAATGACCAAGTTATAATATTTAATTTCTGGAGATACGCAGACACGGTATTCAATATCACTGGGGAAGCTATGCAGGGCTCCCGGGAAGTATGGGAACTAAAAGATGCCTATGGGAGTGTAATTTGGTATGATAAAGCAGATGGGTTTCTTGTAAATGGTACCTTTCGCTATCAGTCAGATTGGGAAAGAATTGAATTTATAGATGTTGGTGTTGAAAATCCAGAAAACCCCACTATTCCAGGTTATAATTTCCCCTTAATATTAGGAGTTCTCTCTCTAATGGGGATAATTATAACCAAAATGAAATCCAAAAAGTAGAAGATTCGAAGAAAACTTAAGAATTAATCTTTATTTTTTTTTAATTAATTAAATACTTTTACTGTTCAGAAAAATAATTATTTATATTGAAAAAACTTACTAACAAAGTAGTGTAAATTACTAGATTTAATCCATTAGGTGATTTCTTACTATAATTCTTAGTCTATATGATCCCTTTGAACGATTTTTTACCACAATTTCAATAGTGATATTGATCTTTAGTAGTATTTTGTATATATATCATGGTCGTAGCAAAGAAATTCTATCTGAAAAAATACTTATGTATGGATTTTCTAGTTTTTGGTTTAGTATAGCTTTATTAAAAATCTACTTTTATTTTGTGGATAATATACTAGAAGGAACTTATACTGGTAATCTAGATTTAATAATTGAGAGCTTTAACCCATCAAATTACATTCTACTTTATTTTTATTTATATTTCTTCAGTTATATGTTAATTAATCTTATTTCATTAATTCTCTTATTTATCTGGTTCTCATTAAAAGCAGAAAAAGAATTTAGAGTTATATCATCAGTAAAAACGGTTGGATTTACCATAACATTAATAGGATGGATTTTCGAGATTACTATTATCAAACAATTAGGCATTATATCTCCAATGATCCCTCCTATATTTATTATAGCAGGAGTATTAACATCGAATTTACCTTTACTAATTGATGTTGATTTTTTTTCTAAATCTCTTGCTAATTGGTTAGTTATAACTTTAATGGTAGGGATTTTTAGTTATTTAGGGCTGACAATTTTTACAAATTTTTCTTTAGCAATTCTTAGTCTTATTCTAATATGGACTTCCGTATTTGCTTTAATAGGAGTAGTAATCTACATAACATTTAAGGTAATAAGAAGAAATCAAGCTAATGATACATCTTCCTCCATAGTAAAAGAAGAGCTTAAGGATTTTATAAAAATCTTTACCAAACCTTCAACAATCACTATCGAAGAAATTCAGGTTTATCGGGAAAAAGGTTTATGTCTAGTTTGTAAAGGAAAAGTATCAGGCGTCAATTATATATGCCCCAAATGTAATGCGTTATATTGCTTAAAATGTTCTGAAGTATTAACAAAGAGAGAAAATGCATGTTGGGTATGTGAATCACCATTTGATGTATTCAAATCAAATAAAATTGATATATAGATTAATATAATAAAAGCGAGGAATTACAAAATGCTAGATTTGTTTCTATGGCTTCTGATACCCTTTTTGGTGATACCTTTTCTTCTTTTATTAGTAATCACAATCTGGGTTTATAAAGATGCTAAAAAGCGTGAAATGAATGCTTTTAGTTGGATTCTAATAATCTGGTTAATTCCATTTTTAATTGGATTCATTATTTATTTATTAGAAAAAGAGAAATTTTCTCCAGAAAGAACAGAATAAAAATATAATTTTAAGTAGTAATGAATTCTATATTTAATTTAATTACATTTATGTAGTTTTGGAGAACTTTTTTGGTCAAAACTCCCAACATCTTAATAACTGGCATAGAAGGGGTTGGAAAGTCAACTATATTAAATTTATTTCCTGGTGATGTAATACTAGAAATAGATGATAATTTCAACGAGATATTCCAAAAGTCTATTTTACTTCCTGAATTAAACCAAATTGAGCAATGTATTTTAAGGGAAATTGACTTAAAAGAGATGTTGAGAAACATTGATTCTTATAGGACAATATTAGACATTGTTGATATATTTTGTATTATAATTGACTCTACTGAAAGAAATATTGAAGAATCTGAAGAATTAATAGCAGAATTAAAATTTAAAATGCCTGATATTCAATTATTTATTATAGCTAACTTTCAAGACAGAGTTTCTATTTCATGGAGTGTAGAAAAAATAGCAAATAGGTTAGACCAAAAGGTTTATGGATTTTCAGCGATTCAAGAAAATTCTGAGGAAAAATTAATTACTATTTTAAAAAAAATTATAGAAATTACTTTTTTTAGAAATAAAAAAGAAATTTTTCATTCCTTATTAAAACAAGAAGATTATAAGGTTATTTGGACTGAGATAGAAGAAGCAAGAAGGAATGAAAAACGACGAGATTTTCAGGCAGCTTCGAACATTTTTTCTAATATCGCAACAAGACTAAAAAATTTAAAATCTGAATATGAGGGAAAAGAAATTGATGCGTTATATTATCTATGTAGAGCGTGGCAAAGCCTAAATCTTGCTGAGGAACAAAAAAATATTAAGAAATTTGCAGAAGCAGAAATCCTTTTTAATCAAGCAAATGAACATTTTTCCGATAAAAATTTAAAAGCATTACTCTATGCAAATTCAATTTTCTGCGAAATTTTAAAACTAAGCTTCCAATTCGATGAATCAGATAATCCTAATAGAAAAGCTGAATATTATCCTAAAATTCGGAATTTAATTAAAAGAGCAATAGACCTCTATAAAGAAGGGGGTTATTTAAAAGATGCAGAGTGGGCTATGAATGTCCTAAATACATTAAAGGAATGAAAAAGAACAGAATTAGAGTTAGAAAGAAAAATTAAATTTATAATCTTAACCTCCAATAACCTTTGTCCATAAGATCAATCGGTCAAATTCTTTTAACCCAAATTTATGAATTGCGTCTTTAATAGTAATAGAATTAGGGAGTTCTTTTTCATTAAATACGAGAGCATAAGATCGTTGTTCCGAGCTTATAAATCCCATATGCTTAATAACAATTTCGATAATACGTTCAATAATATGATGTTCTTTCACATCTAATTTAATAATTTTTCCTGTTCGCGAATCCTCAACTGATACTTTCATTAAAATTATCTTCCTTTGTTTGAATAATATTAATTTAAGTATTGATATTTAGATTTAACTTCGGGATGTTAATCAAAGCTCGAATCTTCAAATATTATATTTTTTTCTCATTTCCTCTAAGATCTTATATTTTGGAAAATCGCTTAGAATTGGCGTCAATTGATATAATTCTTCTCTGACCTCCGCTAAGTCATACTCATTCAAATTTGCTATATTCTCAAACACCAAAATTTTAAATTTCTCATCCAAATTTGATGGTATTGTTCTTTTTAATATATCATATAGATATGAGATGTACTGATGTAGGAATGTGATAAGATATTCTTTCAAATTCTTATTAAACAAATTCTCACTTATGTCATTTATAATTTTTTTGAAGATTTGGATTGATTCAATCTGACTTTTCTCTATTGATTTAGTTAATTCCATTAGATTGAGAAAACTATATTTTTTAATATCATCATCAATGATTAATTGAATCATTTTATCGATTTTCTCATCAGTTTTAAAGTAATATTTCTGTAGTTTATCAATTTCTAAATTAAATATCTTGTAATCAAATAAATCTTCTTCAATAATTTTTTGAAGGAAAAAATTAAGTGTAGTTAAATCAATTTGATAATTCTCAGAGAATTCTTCGATTGAAATATATTCGGGGTATCTTATCAGATTATTCAGCGCAAGATAAAGAAGTATTTTATGATACTCTTCCTCAGAGGAGATTATCTTTTTTACTTTGATATAATCTAACTTATTAAGCAAATCAAGAAATAATATTTTAACTTCGTCATTTTGAACATTCCATTTGTTAAAGAACTTTTCTAAATTTCCCTTGATCCACTCGACTTTTTTAAGCTCCTCTTCTAGTATTGATTGATAATCTAAATTATATATTTTAATTATTTTTAAGTATTCATTTTCACCTAACTGAGTAATTTGGTAATCAGATTGCTCTATTTTAATAAGTTCTTCCTTAATTAAGAGATTAATATTTTTTGAGAGAGAATGACTATTTATAGATAATGGTTTTTCCATAAAATCAGCCCATTTACATGATTCATTGTTATAAAGCATCCATAATATAATGTGCTTATAATTTCTTTTCTTATAAATTAGATCTGGTGGATATTTTAAGTCTTTGCTAAAAGAATCTTTATATCTTAAATCGAAAAACCTTCTTTTACCTTTTAGAGTAATTTTATAAATGCCTTTGCTCACTTTCTCAATAAATCCTTTCTTTTTCAGGATGTTCATGTATTTTGATAAAGTAGCTAAACTAATTTCGAGTGGTTTTTCCAAAAAAACCGACCAGTTGCACTCCTCATTATTATTCAGCATCCAAAGGAGAATATATTCAAAATCCTTTTTCTCTGCCCCAGAAGGAGAGACTAATTCTTTTGGTGGATATTTAACTTTATTAGGTTGTATTTTACGTACTCACCACTGCACATGAGATTTTATATATGGTTTTGCTCTCACTAATCATATAAAATTATGTAAATCAGATTTAAATACTTTGATTTATCTAACGATTTGAAATAGTTTAATTCCTTAAATCTAGTGTGATTTTTAAAAACTGATCTTAAAATGAGTTTTGTTATTAAATTATGAGATTTTTTTTGGGTTTTCTTACTTTTTTTTCAAAGATTAGCTCGAACTTTATAAGTTTGCGGTTTCTGAAAAGTCCCGAAGCTTAATCTAAAAATAAAATTCTTACTTACCCAAAAATTAACCACAATCTAACAACAAAGTAATAAAAGAAAAATATGGAGTGATAACAGATGAAAAGATACAAATTTATGAAATTTTCACTATTTTTAGTGATTACACTCACTTTTCTTGGTTTCGTTTCAATGGTATCTGCAGCAAGTGATAAATCAAAGGTAACCTTTAGACCATTAAGTGATTGGGAAACAAATAACCCTAGTATTTTTTATACATGGGGAGGATGGCCTCCTGGAAGAGACACTCCTGTTTATCGAATATTGCTTGCTGACTTTTTCTCAGGTAGCCCTCCACCTATAGGTACTTATGATGGATATATTAAAGAACGAAAATTATCTGATGGACGAGCCTTAGTTACTGTATATTTAAGCCTTAAAGATGCCCCATTCTGGTTAATTCTTGCGCTAGATTTTCCAGATCCCCCAGCTTTTCCAGATCCCTCTAAATATATCCTTGAAAATGCGAAAATGATTGAATATCGTGAAGTAGTTGAATTTTTTATACCGTTCCCTGGTGCCCCCATACCGAATTTGTTTGATATAGCTTTTGAGGATTATACATTTATGAGTGGAGTTGGGCATGGTATTGGAGTTTTTACCGATTATGCTGAAAGTGTTGGATTCACTTCTGGAGAAGAAGGTATGATGACCATCAATCAGAGAGGACTTGTTTATGCCGCATTTCAAAATGGTTTCAACGGAGCTTTGAGAGATTGCTTTCCTGCAGAAATTATAAATGTCCATCAAATAGGCTAATATTACAACTTAAGAAGAGGGTGCTATTGAATCTTAAATTAAATTATAGAAGTGGAGGAGAAGGGGTAGATACGCAGCTTCTCGAATGAGCACACATTATCTAATAATCCTCCACTCTATATCTCTTTTTTTTCTTAACATTGAATAATTAATTTCTAACATTAACTGCTTTATTTAGACAGAAAAGTTTAATACCATAGTCAATCAATTTTATTCTTATACAAAAATGTGGAATTAGTGAAAAAAAAAATAGTAAACCGATCAAATTGACAGCAGAACAAACTGGATCTAAAAAAAAACGTTTAAAAATTAACGTCCTAAAGAGGCCAATCATAATTGGAGGGACAATAGCTGCTGTAGCAATAGCTGGTATTGTAAGTGGTATTATTATTTTTATGGGAATTCCAAAAGGAGGTACTCTCAACGTGGGCATAACTTATGAAGTTAGTGAGATTGACCCAATCCTTTCTGTTACTGCTGCAGAGCAAATAATTATTAATCAAGTAACTGAAACCTTATTTGAAAATGATTATATCGGGGGCATACCTCAGATTATAAATAATCTAGCCATAAATTTTAATTGGAATTCTAATCATACAGAATTTACATGCACACTTAGAAAGAATGTCATGTTCCATGATGGAACGCCATTTAATGCTACAGCTGTTAAATGGAATTTCGATAGAGTACCTCAAATAGTCAACCCCTCAAACTTTATTGAAATCACGTGGGGATATTTATTCTTTTTACCAGATGGTCGGTGGATTATTAATAAGACTCAAGTGATTGATCCTTATACCGTTAAATTTGTTCTAAATGACCGTTTTGTTCCTTTCAGAGCTTTACTAACTTCTAGTGCTACAGGTATTTTATCACCAGCCTCTTCCCCAGCAAATAAAACCTTGCTTAAAGAAACT
>RDOE01000071.1 GCA_011364975.1 Promethearchaeota archaeon
ATGCTGATAAATTAGGTTTAAAGAATGGTGGATCTGTAGAGGTAGAAAATCCAGATAATAAAAAAAAAACATCAGCAGTTATTGAAATTTCTAATATGGTTTTGGATTTTGCAGGTCAAGTATCACGAAATATTATTGATACTCTTGAATTTACCGGTGTAGAATTAATTATTAGACCCATAAGTAGTACAGGTCTAGCAGCTCCAAAATTGCAAGTTCCTAAGGTTCCTTCAACGCAGCCTCAACCTCGCGGTCAACCATCTCTAACACCGCTTCCCTCTAAACCCCCTGTATCAACACCAATCCGGACAACTCCGCAACCAACTTCTGCACCAATACCACAAACACCTCCCGCTCCTGAACCTAAACCAGTTCCGACACCAATTCCTCAAGTTCAACCTACACCTAAACCCATACCTCAGCCAATGCCTCAACCAACGCAACTACCAAGACCAATGCCAATACCTCAGCCAATTCCCACACCACCCCCTATGCCTCAAGTCCCCCCACCAAGACCTCCTCCTGGACAATACCAACAACCTCTTGCATCCCAAGATATGGGTATTAGCGCACCTCCTCCAGAACCTTATCCCAATAAAATTGATGTCAACATACTAAGTAGTCAAAAAAATGGACTTGTCCTTACAGCAGTGGTAGACGATTCTATCGAAGGAGGTAGAGTAAAAATTAACAGTATGATAACGCAACAGCTAGGACTCGGTCAAGGCATGTTAATTGCGTGGGAAGACCCAATTACAAGAGCTATGGGATCGGCTAGAATTGATATAGCTCCTGTAGGGCCTTCGGAAATTAGAATGAGTCGTGATACTAAAGAAGACACAAACGTTATTTCTCAACAGATAGTTGTATATTCGACTGAACCACCTATTCAACAAGCCTCAGAAATCATGTTGGAAGTTCAATCACAACCAAATCTTATGGGGTATGCTTTGGTAAGCCCAAGAACGCAACATACGTTATCACTCGTTCAAGACAATATCTTGGCTTTCGAGGATGAGCTTACTGGAGCGATTGCCGCAGGAAAAGTGGAAATTTTGGAGTCCGTTCCAGATAATGCCATCATTATTGATAGCGAAATTCTGGAAGCTTCAGGTATTGGGAGTTTTGAAGTAAAAGTATATAAAAACCTAAGACCAATTATTCCTTTACAAAACATTTCATTAGGTATTTCCCCTATATCTGGTGAAAATATGTGGGAAATTATAAGTACTGCTCGTCAGAATGTTGATTCTTTAAAAGGATGGTTATCTAATTATATTATTTTTAAAGGAATCAAATTAAGATGGAATGCAGTTAATATTGCTTGTTCCATTATTTCTACGGTTCCTGATTTAACTGGAGATGTTTTAGCACAAGTAACTCAAAACACAGCCATTAATCTTACCCCTACTGGTTTAGTACCCTTTAATGCTATATTGATCATCGATATCAGCCGCTCGATGATGGCGAGGGATGTATATGTTCAAAATATAGCTCCCGCTATAGAAGGAATTAAAGCAGCCATGGAATCTCGAGAAATTCAAGAATTTCTAAAACATTTTAAAGCAGGTATTAATATCCCAAGAAGAATTTCCGCTGCATTTGCAGCAGTATTATTTTTAAGTGAAAAAGTCGGAAGAGGTTTTGGAGAAAAAGTTTCAGTTATACGTTTTGCTGATGAGGCTCAAGTGCTTCCTTTTCAAAGCAGTTTCTATATGGATTCAGCAAGTGGTAAGAAGGGCGTATTAGAAGAGGCTGCGACAATGATTGTCGATAGAATAGGTAATGCGTATGGACAGGCTACCAATATGGGGCAAGCAATGGTAAAAGCGCATCAAGTCCTCACAGAGTTTGAAAAAATGAATCCAGACCAACCTACTATGATAGTACTTCTTACGGATGGAGTTCCAACTGACGGAGATGAGTTTTTCAAATCTGTAAAAGTTTTCGCAGGCATGAATAATGTGATTTTATACATTGTTGGATTAGGAAACCCAGATGATGATCTTATGACACGTGCAGCACAATTATGTGGCGGAGAATATTTCAAACCTGAAGATGCAGGAGAACTTTTAATTTGGTATTCAAAACGTGCTAGAGATTTAACTGTAAAAATGAAATCTCATAAAGGAGAATTACAATAATCTTAGAATAATATTCATTATCCGTATATAATGATTCTAAACTTGTATTTGTCATTTATCATCTATAGCTTAATTTTTTAAAAAATTCTATTTAAAGATGATTACCAGAAGGAACAGTGTTTTTCTAAATCTTTTTTTTTTACGAATTATATTATAGTACGATAAGCTATGGAAAATGATAATCAACTTCCCATTTATAAAAACAATGCTCAACCCATCAACCAAAGAGTTGAAGATCTAATCTCAAGAATGACACTTGAAGAAAAAGTAGCTCAATTAGGTTCCAGATATTCAAATGAGTTAATAGATTCGAATGGTTTATCTGAGGAGAAATTAGAGCGCTATTTGAAAAATGGAATTGGCCAAATTACACGGATAGGGGGGGCATTAAATCTTGTACCTGAGGAAATCCCTAAATACGCTAACGCAATCCAGCATTTTTTATTGGAAAGAACTCGTTTAGGTATTCCTGCGATAATGCATGAAGAATGTTTATGTGGATATACTTCAAGAGGAGCCACGGTTTTTCCACAAATTATTGGAGTTGCATCAACGTGGAACCCTAATTTAGTTGAGAAGATGACATCAATCATAAGAACTCAAATGAGAGTTGTTGGAGCTCACCAAGGTCTCTCTCCTGTACTTGATATCGCTCGTGATCCCCGTTGGGGAAGAACAGAAGAAACCTTTGGGGAGGATCCTTATTTAGTGTCAAAAATGGGGGTAAGTTATGTTAAAGGACTTCAAGGAGATTCTTTGGAAACTGGAATCATGGCAACCGCAAAACACTTTTTAGGATATGGATATACTCTAGGAGGACGAAATTGGGGCCCCTCATTGATCCCTAAGAGAGAGTTATTAGAGGTATTTGCCCGTCCATTTGAAGCGGCGATTCAAGAGGGGAAAATTGGTTCAGTTATGAATTCTTATAGTGAAATTGACGGCCTACCATGCGGATTTTCACATAAAATATTAACAAAACTTTTACGAGATAAGCTGGGTTTTGATGGATTAGTGGTATCTGACTATGGCACAATTGCTTTGGCCTCAAGATTACATGGAATTAGTTCGGATCAAACAAAAGCAGCGATTATGGCCTTAGAGGCTGGTCTTGATGTTGAATTACCAACCACAAGTGGTTACGGAAGGGCGTTTGTAAGAGCTATAAAAAAAGGGGAAGTAAATGAAGAGCTTGTAAATCGCTCGGTAGCGAGAGTTTTAAAAAAAAAGTTTGAGCTTGGTTTATTTGAAAATCCATTTGTGGAAGAGGAAAAAGAATTGATAGAGCAATTTTTTTCTAATCATAAAAACAAAGAATTAGCTCATAGAATTGCTCGAGAATCAATAATTTTATTAAAAAATGAAGATGGACTGCTACCGTTAAAGAAAACATTAAAATCCATTGGAATAATTGGACCAAATGCTGACAGTGTTCGAAATTTATTTGGAGATTATACCTTTTTGAGCCAATTTGAATTAGAAGTAGTTAACATCGCTGGTTATCGCCAAGTTACTAAGGAACAAGATTATTTATTTAAAGAGTTATTAGCAAGTAAAGATCCTGAAGCATTTGCACGAAAAATTTATAACTCTCAGAGCGTGCTAGAAGCGATAAGGGCGAAAGTTTCATCTACAACAACAGTATTATATACTAAGGGTTGTGAAATTTTGAGTAATGATAAAAGCGGGTTTAAGGAAGCCATTGATATTGCTAGGGAATCTGAAGTAGTTATTCTGATATTAGGTGAGAAGTCAGGTTTAGTACAAGATTGTACTACAGGTGAATCGCGAGACAGAACTAATATAGACCTTCCGGGAGTTCAAGAAGACTTAATGAAAGAGATCTATGCTTTAGGAATACCTATTATATTAGTTTTAATAAACGGAAGACCATTATCAATATCATGGGCGAAAGAGCACATTTCTGCGATAGTAGAAGCATGGCTTCCGGGTGAACAAGGTGCCATAGCGATAGCTGAGGTTCTTTTTGGAGATTATAACCCTGGGGGAAAATTACCAATTTCCATTCCAAGACATGTGGGCCAGATACCCATTTATCATAATTGTAAACCTACTGGCAATCTTTCTGTTTGGTCTTGGAACTATGTTGAGGAAAATACTACACCACTTTTTCCTTTTGGTTATGGTTTAAGTTATACTACTTTTGAGTATAATAATTTGCATATTAACAAATCTGAAGTATCAATTGAGGATTCAATCGAAATTTCGGTAGATTTGAAGAATGTTGGAAGCGTTCCTGGAGATGAGGTTGTTCAATTATACTTAAAAGATAAAGAAGCTAAGGTCACTCGCCCTTTAGAAGAACTTTTCGGATTTAAAAGGATTAATTTAAAACCTGAAGAGAAGATTACTATAACTTTTGAAATTCCAATCAAACAATTAGCATTTTATAATGAAAAAATGGAATATGTTGTAGAACCAGGCTTAATATATGTCTATATAGGAAGTATCCATAGTAATTTTGATTCCAGACCGTTAAGTTTAGATGAGCTTTTCTCACAAAAAGATGTAAAATTGAAAGGACAGTTTAAAATAGTTGGAAAACCCGAGAAGGTAATTGGAAAAAAGACTTTTTTTTCTGATGTGAGAGTTAAGCTTTAATTCTAACTTAAAAATTCTATTTCTTTCAATTTTTTTAATAATAAATTTTCTTTAATGCGATTATTATTCTATAAAATTTTTATACTTAAAATTTAATAATAATTATAAGAAAAGTTAAGAGTGAAAAAATCACTGTTTAATCTGCGTATATATTATGACTAAAAAAACTTATATCATAACGATCGATGATCGTGGACGTATTGTCATCCCGAAACAAGCCAGAAATGATTTAGGAATAACTACAAATTCTCAATTAATGATGGTAAGCGATTCTGAAGTAAAAGAAATGAAAATTTCTCCAATAGGGTTAAAAGGAGAGGGAAACCTTATAAAATTAAAAATTACCATGAAAGATATTCCTGGAGCACTAGCAAAACTAGCGACTCTTTTTGGTGATCTTAAATTAAGTATGATGTATAGTGAAGCTGTTATTGTTGAGAAGGATAAGACCGCAGTGTGGACAGTTATTTCAGAAAGTCCCGAATCTCCTTTAGAGGATCTTGAAAATATTTTAAAGGAAAAGGGAAATGCTATAAAAGTTGAATTTTTACCTTTAGAATAAGTGAAAACACAATTTAATAGAGAGAAGTTTATATATGGCTAAAAAGAAAAAAAAAGATAAATTGACTGCTGAGGATATAATTTCAAATTATACCTTAGACTCTGCATTAAAAACATCAAAAACAACTGAATCAACCTTACATAATCTTTTACAAACTGTATCAGAAGACAAAGGTTTTATAACCCCAAAAGAAGAGGAAGTACGTATTGAGCCTCAATTATCATATGAAACGAAGAGGAAAATAGCGGAAGATTATTTACTCGAAGATAAACCTCTTTCTGAAAGAGAACCCGTTGAAGAACGCTCTAAGATTAAAATAACTCCTTCTGAAGAAATTAAGTCTGATATTCAGCAAGATAAGGCTCTTAAAGCTGGGATTCAATCGGAAGAAAAGCCTAAGTCTGAAGCCCAAACAAATGAGAAGCCTAAAACTGAAATCCAATCAGGAGAAGAACCAGTTATAGCAGAAACCATGAAAAAGGAACCCCATTTTTCTAAAAAAGATAGTATCTATGCCAAACTTGCAAAATTTTTTGAAGAATTATTTGAAGGGTATTTAGAACGATACGATCGTTGGGAATATTCCATTTCTTCAATTCTTTCAATCTTGAGAAAGATGAGAAAAATTACCAAAAAGAATTCAGAAGATTTAGTTCAATCAATTGATAATATGTATAAAACTATTCAATTTAACTTAGAAAATTTTAAGTTAAAAAGGGATGAGGTGGAAAGAATTGCCGATGTAGATGTTGAGTCTATGTCTAGCGAATTCAAGAAAGTGTTAGGATTACTGGAGTTACAAGTTAAAGAATATCAATTTAAACTTTTAACTGATGAATATGTCCGAGAGAATAATCCTATAATGTAAATTAAATAACTTAATTTCTTTAAATTTAAACAATCTATAATAACTGTTATGTCCCAAACGGAAAATGATAATGTACGTCCATTAATATTAGAATTTGGTACTGATACATTTAGAATGGGTTTTGCAGGAGATGATTTCCCCGATATAATAGCACCAAGTATCTATGTCAATATCTCAGATTATTTATTTAATTCAGATATAATAAATGGTTTGGAAGAGATTTACACCAATCCGATCAAGAGTTCTGAGCTTGTGGGTCATGAAGCTTTAAAGTATCAAAATATACTAAAATTGCATGAATTCAAGAAAGAAAATAATTATAACATTCTAATGAAATTTTTCATGCATTACTATTTTATGTTAAAAATTCCTCAAGAACTTCAATTTCAACAACCATTGATTATATTAAGTCCATTCCATACCTCTGAAATTGAAAAATCAAAATTGCAGGAAATATTTCTTAATTTATTGAACTTTCCATCTTTAATGTATTTATCAGAATCTCAAGCTATTCTCTCTACTCTTCAAAAAGCTAGTGGAGTAATAGTGAACATGGGTGAAACATATACTTACATCTCATCAATTTTCCATGGATTTACTAATATTATGGCACGTGATTTATTTCCAATCGCCGGAAAAGATCTTACTGATTATTTACTAAGCTTAATTGTAAGTAAAATAGGTTCGAGTAAAAGTATTTATATTGATTCTATGATCGCCAAAGAAATTAAAGAAAAATTATCATTATGCGTGTCAAATCCAAAAGAAGAGAAAAGACGAGTAAAAGAGGGATTAACAAAATATGATAGAATTGTTGATTTACCAGATGCTACTCAGTTAAAATTGAATTTAGAACGTTTTTTATTGTCCGAACCATTATTTAATCCTAAATTAATTCATATTGATTATATTGGGATTGCTGAGGCCGTATCTAAAGTAATAAAGACTTGGGATCGTGAAAATTGGGAATCCTTATTACCAAATATAATACTTTCGGGAGGTACAAGCTTAATTCCAGGATTTAATGAACGATTAGAACTTGAATTGCAAAAGTTTTTTTCAGACAAATTAAGGAGTAAAATAAAAGTTATAGCACCATCAGGTCGGGAAAATATGAGCTGGATCGGCGCATCCATTTTATACTCTAAGGATCAACTGAAAAAAGGTTGGATTGTGAATTCAAATAATAATAATTTAAAATTTTCATCAGAGGATTAAGCTAAATGATCCAGATTGTGAGAATTTAATATGGAGAGAAGCAAAGTGACAGTAAATTCAAACGTGAAAAAGGATTTTCTCGAAAATTTTCAAAATAGAGTAATTCAAGGAAGACGACTTCTTCAAACTGCTAATCATCGTTGGGCAGATAAATTACTTTCAGATTTATATTATGATATTGAAAAAACTGAATGGTTAGACATTCAAAAGAAACATCAATTAATAATGATTATAGCAAATTCTTGGTGGATGTATATAAATTCGCTTACTTTAAAGACTGAGGAGGGTTATAATGTTGATATAATCCGATATATCGATGCTTATAAGCGATTTTTTTCATTTCTAGCAAAATTAGATGATTTTTATCTCTTCAATAATTTCGCTACCGAGTTATTAAAAATTTTCATCCAAATGGATGATTTATCTCAATCAGGTATTACTAAATTTATTAACTCGTTTAGCATTAAACTTATTGAACGCCAAGAATATATTAAATTATTAGAATTACAGATTGTATTAATGTTTTTAAGAAAGTCAGTTATTCCTCAAGAATATTTTCATCTTTCAATGGAACATCTTGGAAGAACAATTTTTAAATTAGAACCCCAAAAACGTGGTTTATTTATTCATACTTTCTTGGAAAATGTAAATTCAAATTATGAATTGATGGAAGATTCAAATGAGTTTATTATATTTATGCATAAAGTTTTAACTCACAGAATACCGGGTTATTTAAAAGATGAGTTTAGTAATTTACCTAAAATTGTTATAAATAAAAACAATTTTGATGAAATTTTAGTATCACTTGAAGATCTAATCTTCTACTTGAACAATATTGGAGAATACCAATGGATTATATCGATAATTAAAAATCTATTCTATAAAGTAAAAAGTTTTAAATCTTACGGTGATGCGGTGACATATATTCGCAAATTCATTTATTTTACAATTTCTAGGAATCGTTTTGAAATAGCATTTGAGATATATGATTTTTTAGAAAGTTTATTTATGTATCAGGGAGATCTTGGTTATGATAATATCTTAATTGAATTATGGGTTGAAGCTTGTAAAAAATTTGTAGATATGAAAGAAAAAAAATATCTACTCCAGTCTCTTGAGAAATTAAATACTCATTTAAAATTACCTCAAAATAATGCTCAAATATATCATTATTTTTATACATCTAACTTTCTGTGGATTTTTAAATCACTATTTTTTTCATTAGAGCAAAAAGATTTTTGGAGAATGATGTTTTATCGCTCATTGTATGAAGAAAAAGATTTTGAGTTAGCAAATAAGATTCTATCCTTTCTAGATAAAAATCTTACAACGCTAATTTTAAATCCAATTGATTTGTACAATGAGACAGAATCTCTAAAAAAAGATATATATTCGTTTGAAAGTAATGATAAATATTTTAAATCTATTCATGAAGGTTTTGTTATCAAACAAATTATCTTTCGAATCAATTCTGAGGGTGTAATATCTTACAGGATGATCTCGAGTGATAATGAGATTATAGAAGGAAAAATCGAAGATGAATATTGGAATGATGCCCAAATTTTAGAAATTTATTATGATATTTTTTCAGATAAGCCAAATAAAAAGTATAATTTAACACTCCATGATTTTGGCAGAATATTATATATTTTTCTTCCAAGAAAAATCCGATCTTTATTCAAACAAATTGAAATCAAATCTCTAAGAGTTATTCCTGAAATATATTTTATTTTAGATAGTATGACAGTTCCATTTGAGTTATTATTTGATAATAATTTTTTTCTCTTAAAATATTCAATAAGTTATATTATCGGTGAGCCTCCATTAGGAGGTATAACATTTGGATATGAGTCCGAAACTAATTTTGAGATTCAAGAGTCATCGAATAAATTCAATGTTCTTATTATTGATTGCATAAATTCTACAGGCCCTTTAAAATGGAATGAGGAGTCAAAAAGTAAAGAACTTGTTTTTCCTTTTGAAGCTGGAGTTAATGAGTTTGAACACATTACTGAATTCTTCAATCAGAGGGAAGAAATAGCTCAAATCGCAATAATTTCTGGCACAAACTCAACAAGGGAGAACATTTTGTCGAATATTAATAATGGCTCAAATCATATCATTCATTTTGTTGGTAATATTTTTTATTCAAAATGGAATCCACATGATAGCTTTTTACTTACTAATAACAATGAAATCATTACATTTGATGATATAGATTCTGCAATAAGAAATGCAAATACACAAATTCACCCCTTTTTATTTTTCAATTCTCAAATATTTAATGTACAAGGGAAAAAGTTAAGAAATGTTATTCGAACATTTGGAGAAATGATTAAAAAATTTGATTATGATATGATTTCAGGGATTATATCTAAAAATTATCCGATATTTGATAATGAAACAAAAGAAATTGTAGTGAATTTTTATATCAATCTTTTCAATCATAATAGTCAAGGGATATCACTCTTAAAGGCAAGACAAGTATGTATGGCAAATAAAATGACAAAAATAATGGAGGATAAGGTACGAGATTTAGAATCAGATCAAGGTACGTTTAGTATAGATCCCCAGAGTTCTTTAGCTATTTCAAGTTATATGCTTTTTGGAAAACCTTGGAAAAAATTAGACTAAATCTAAAAATTATAATCATTTACAAAACTTAGTGAATCACATAAACTTAATTAAAATTAATCATATTAAAAACTAAAATATATAACTAATGATGTGAATTTGTTTTGTCGGAAAGAATTATTGAACTTCGCGTTGAAAATACAAGGCTTAAGGAGCAGGTTCAGGACTTAGAGAACAAAGTTCTCTCATTAGTGGGTATGGTAAATTTAGAATCTTCTGAAGGGGTAGATGGAAAAAAAATAATAAATGACCGATTACTT
Organism: Promethearchaeota archaeon; assembly: GCA_011364975.1. GTDB lineage: Archaea > Asgardarchaeota > Lokiarchaeia > Sigyniarchaeales > SOKP01 > SOKP01. The sequence goes on from RDOE01000071.1 coordinate 10,309, forward strand.
CGTTTAATTACCACCACATCTTCCCAATTGAATATTGTCGCTCCAAGAATTGACTTATTTTATGCCAATGAACTTAAAAGAGTTGTAAAAAAGGGAATTCCTGTTTTAATTATTATGAATGACCGAGGAAACATTCCAAAGGAATTTCAAGAAGTATTTGATGAATTAAAACTGGTTTCAGGTATTAGTATTGTTAGTAATCCTAATGTTAGATATTTATTAGTATTTAATTCAGAAGAAGCAATTTACTCAGGAGGATCGTTAGTAAAAGATGAACTGGAAAAGTCGATTCTAATCGTAACCACTGTAAGAGAAAGCGCAAAACTTAGAAAGATTGCTGAGATTTTTACCATGATGCTCCCATCTTTCATGAGACCAAAATAAAGTCATTAGTTCAGACTTTAAGAAAAAATTAAATAAAAATTTCCTATTTTAGCTAAATATTTAATTTGAAAAGGAATTATCTTGAAGAAAAACAAAACTCTGAAAGAACCTCAGAAAAAAGAAGGAAATGTTTATAATTTAACAGATACTGAAATGAAATTAAATGAGAGTTTTGATTGGGATTTCATTTTTGATAGAGAATGGTCGCGAACAAAAAAGTAATTGATTCGAGAGATATTTCGGATTTATTTGGGCTTAATTCCAAAATATTTCGGGATCTTTATGAATTTTTAGAGAATCAATCTAATATTGAAGATTTAGAATCTCAAAAAAGATTTAATAGATGGAAATCAACTTTTTTTTCCATTTATGGTGAGGATGTAGACAAACCACTTTTCCTTAAGCATAGTTATTTTATTTTATTGTTAAGAGTAATAACTAACATAAAGTTTGGAGGAGAAATCACTGATGAGGTTCGTAAAAATAAAGGTCATAACGATAAATTTGATGTAAATCAACTATTTTTTCCCGAAGTTGAAAATTTCTTTCTTCCCGAGATCTCAAAAGAGTTATTTAATAAAATTGCATCAATTTTAAATGATTCTCTCTTTGCGCATGAAGATTTATTTCAAAGGATATATCAACAAATCTTCTTAATAATTACTAGGCATAAAATAGGGGAATTTTATACACCATCACCTCTTGTCAAAAAAATGTTAGAGAAGACTTATAAATTTGGTTTAAAGACATTAGATCCAGCTTGTGGGTCAGGAAGTTTTATAATTGAGATTATTAACAAAATTTTAAATTCAGAATTATCAAATTCTTTAAAAGTTGAAGCTATAGAAAAAGTATATGGCTTTGATATCAATCCACTAGCTACTTTAACTACAAAAGTAAATATTGTGTTATTGTTAGAAAAATTTGCCAATAAGTTAGAATTATTTCCTGCTATTCATATTCATAACATAGATGGGCTTTTTCCAGAAAATTCTAAGAAAGTATCTCTCTTAAAAATTAATGAAATTTATAATTCTTTTGATTTAGTAATTGGAAATCCTCCTTGGTTAACTTATAAAGATTTAGTTAGTAAAGAGCACCAAACTCAGGTTCGCTTATTAGCGGAAGAACTAGACATCAAACCACCAAGCCAATATATTACTCATATAGAACTTGGGTCTATATTTTTTTATGCATCAGCTATAAAGTATTTAAAGATAAATGGCGTTATTTTTTTTGTTATTACTAAAAGCATATTAAATGGAGATCATTGTTATAAATTTCGTGCTTTTACAATATTTAAAAATATAGAAATTTGGGATTTTCCAGAAAGTTACTTTTTTAACGTTCAACATATCTGTTTAAAAGCACAATATATTGGAAAAAGTAACCAAATTACTATTCATGATAAATATCCCATTAAGACGACTATTGTTGATAACAGTTTTGAGGATAAAAAGATTTTATACTATTCTAGTTTAAAATTAGAAGAAAAAGGTGCCAAAATTATTTTACCTGAAAGTGAGTTACGATTAATTAATTCATTATCAGAAAGTGATTATAAAAGAAAATTTTTTCAAGGGGCAACCTTAGTCCCTAAAACATTGATATATTTTAAAGTGGAACAAAAATTAAATAATATTTTAATAATATCTTCTGATCCGGAAATACTTAAGCGGGCAAAAAAGAAATGGAAATTCCAATTAAATAATCAGAAGATTGAGGACAAATTCTCTTTTAAAACTTTTTTAAATCGCGATATGGTTCCTTTTTATATCAAGCAGTATAAACGTGTTTTTTTACCTATAAACGCTCAATATGAACTTGATAATGCTTTTTTAAAAGAAAATCCCCTTGCGTTAGAATTTTATAATAAAATAAACAGATTATATCAAGAAAATAAAAAGCAAACTAGTAAAATAAATACACTTTTTGCGAACTTAAATTATTGGAATAAATTAACTAAGCAAAAAGTAAATAAAGCCTATATTGTGACTTATAATGCTAGTGGTTCCAATTTAAAAGCTGCTGTTATTGATAATTCGCAAGAAAACCTTATAATTAGTTCTGAGGACTATTACTATTCTACAGATTCCATTAACGAGGCATCCTATTTATCCGCTGTTTTAAACACACCTCTTCTTTCTAAATATATGAAGTTAATAAAATCAAGTAGACATATTCACAAAAGACCTTTTTCTTTTCCAATCCCTGCTTTTGATAAGGAGAATCCTATCCATAGAAAGCTAGCAAATAAAGGTCAAAAATATTATTCCGTGGTTCAAGATTTAGTAGCTAATAATCAAAACATATCCTCTGAAAAAGTAAGAATTTTTATTCATCAGAAACTAACAAAATTGAATGAGTTAGTAAAAGATCTTATGTTTAAACTTTAAAATCTTAAAGATTAATTTTACAAAAGTTTTTCTTTAATAAATAATTTCAAATTATGAATACGAGAGAAAAAAAGTTAAGTTTTTAGTGACATATAAATTTGAATTTTAAAGATTTAGGAATTAATGAAACTTATATTGACTTATTAAATAAGATTGGCATTGTTAAACCAACTCCTGTCCAAGAAAAAGCTATTCCTCTAATTTTAAAGAATCGACATATTATGGTTCAGGCTCGAACAGGAAGTGGAAAAACATTAGCTTATATTTTACCGCTTTTAGAACGGATGGATAGTCAATTTAATGAAGTGTTGATTTTAGTTCCAACTCGTGAGTTGGCAACACAGGTATTTGATGTGATCAATGATATTGGAACTCATAGAATAAGAGCTTTACCTATTTATGGAGGAGTATCCATTAATAATCAAATCAGAGAATTAGAAAAAGGAATTCATATAATTGTTGGAACTCCTGGTCGAATCATTGATCTTTTTAAAAGAAAGAAGCTTCGCCTTCAGAATGTTAAATATGTGGTGTTAGATGAGGGTGATCGCCTTTGGGATATGGGTTTCGCCCCAGATGTGAAATACATTTTGAATAAAATAAAAACCAATTATCAGTTTATGTTATTTTCTGCAACACTTCCTTCTGAGATAAGAGATCTAATCAAAATGTATTCAAAGAACAATTTTGAATTCATTAATTTAAGCCGTGATCAGATAACCGTAGGAAATACTAAGCAATTTTTTTATATGATTGATAGATATGAACAAAAGTATACCACATTTCTTAAAGTTTTAAGAAGGGAAAAACCAGAACATGTTTTAGTATTTGTTAATACCAAAAAAACAGCAAATTGGTTAGGTAATAAATTAGAAACTGAAAAAAAATTTCATTTGAAATTCAATGTGATCTCAGGAAATCTTTCTCAAGCTCAAAGAGAGAGAATATTAAACCTCTTTCGGGATCATAAGATTAATCTCTTAATTGCCACAGATGTAGCGGCAAGAGGGTTAGATATTGAAAATATATCCCACGTAATAAATTACGACATCCCAAAATTTCCTGATAACTATGTTCACCGCATAGGAAGAACTTCCCGTATGAATAAGCCTGGAGTAGCCATTACTTTATGCTTGAAAGATGAATATGAATATCTTTGTCATATTGAGGGAGTTATCGAACGGGAAATTAAACAAAAATTTTTAGAAATCCAAGAAAGTACGTATTATCATAATCCCTTTTTTTAACTTGTGTATTAGGTTATTTACCAATATTACTAAGATGATATTTCTAGTCTTTTTTCTTATAAATTAGTAAAACTTGAGATTCTCTTTTTTTAAATAATATAGGAAAAAACATTATTTTAAGACAAAAATTATGTTGATTTCAAGTTGAAAATCTTTAAACTCAACGAATATTTAACCGTCAAATTAGAAGATGGTTTTACAAATATTTATGTCAATGATGAATATTTTGAACAATGTAAGTTTCTACTTCTTGAAATACCTAAAGAAGATTTAAGAAATTTTGACCAAATCGAATCTATAGATGAAGCAGCAAATTTATTAAGTCGAGAAATGGAAAATATTGACCCAGAAGCATTAGATTTATCTCCTGAAACCGAATTCTGGGGTCATTGCTCGAATTTACAAGTTTGGATCGAAAATGATTATGATACAAGATTAATGCATTCAAATTTAGCTTTTCCCCTCTTAAAACATCTCACTCGAGCTGGAGATCCAAAAGCTAAGAGGGTTTTTAAAGAGGAAATTGCTAAGCGATTATTGAGTGGTTATCCTACAGTAGTAAACTATTTATTAGAAGAAGGTTATTTGCATGAATTTACAATTGAGGAGAAAGAGAGTTTATCAGAACAATTAGCTGAAAAAATCTTATTAATTAAAGATTTTGAAGAATTTTGTAATGTATATACATCCTATCATAATTCTGGCTTTGAGTTTTTAAGTACAATTGTTAAAGATAGATTCAGTGAATACATCTCAAATAACGATTTTTTAGAAAGCAATATCGTCATTCCAAGAAGATTCTTAAATAGTTTTGATTTTAGAGAAGTTGAAGAGCTTTTTAGTCTAATAAAACCTCAAATTTTAAAGTTAATGTATAATAATTTGCGATTTTTAAATTTAAAAGTATTTTCTGATTACGGGGTTAAAAATGCTCGACGAGCTTTAAGAGAAGAAATAATTAAAGTATTACTGGAAAATAATGACGATGTAATTAAATATTTAATTGAAGAAAAGTATTTGAAAGTCTTAAACAGGAGTGATTTAGAGATGTTTATTGATTTTCCTGGATGTTCAGATTTAATTTTAGATTATCTAAAGAGTAAACCTAATAGAATTCGGAGAGGGGTTTACGTAAATGGTAATTTTATCAAAGAGAAAGACGGAATACTTAATTTAGAAGGATATGGAATAGAGGATTTAAATAAGGTTAAAGGTTTTAATAATTTGAAAAATATAGTAGAATTGAACCTTGCTGGAAATAAAATTAAATCGATCGATTGTATTCAGAATTGTATTAATCTTAATAAATTAAAACTAAATGATAATTTAATCCCTGAAGATTTCATAAATCAATTAGGAGGGATGGATTCAAATGGATATGTAAAGCAGTCCAAAAGTTTTATTGTATACTCAAGAATCAAGAATCACATTGGAGTAATTTTTAATGAACGAAATCACTTAAAAGTTTTAGATCTACCGGACTTAAATATAAAATCAATAAACTCTATTAGTTCGATTTTAAATTTCCAAGAATTAACAATTTTAGATCTAAGTCGAAATAAGATTTCTAAAATTGAGGGAATTAGTCATCTAAAAAAGCTCAAACGTTTGAATTTATCTTATAATTCTATTTCTAATATTCAAGGTTTAGACGAATTAACAAACTTAGAAGAACTATTACTAGAACATAATCATATAAGTGAAATTAGTGGTTTAAGAAATTTGAGCAAATTAAGAATGCTTACTTTAGGGCATAATAATATATCTCATAGTCTGATAAATGAACTCGGAGGATTTAAAGATTACATGTTTGGTCGAGTACAATATCCTCAAAAATTAGTAGAATATTGTATTAATAAATCTAGTTGAAATGTTAGGTTTTACATTTTTGCTATAACAATAGCAAAATTTGCTTTATTCAGAGAGAACATAAAAAGATTGAAGAGGAATAATTTGAAAAAAGAACTTCAGAAAATGAGGAGGAAAAATTATTCCACTTTGGATTTACTTGAAGACCTAAGAAAAGTGATTCAAGCTAATTCAGAAATTCTTACTACAATATTTCCTTCAAGAATTAGTAGATATTCTGATAGAGACTTATCTCGTTTATGGCGGGATACTAATTATCAATATATCAGAAAAATAAGAGGGAAAATAAAATTGAATCCTAATTTTATATTTTCAATTGAAGCAATTATGCTCTTAAAAACTAGATTGGTTGAAAATTTTGGGGTGAAATCAATAATTTGTTTACATATAATTTCTAAGTATAAAAAAAACCAACTATCTTCTCTTATTTTCATTGAAAAATTAAAAAATGAGTTAGCTAGAATTTCTGGAAATGTTTTTTTAACTGATGAGGAATTCAGTTTGATTCTAGGTTTCGACAAAGATTTTATTCACCGAACTTTTGATACATTAAAAAATATTAAAAGTGCTCGTTGGTATAATCCTCATTATAAATTTACTCTT
>RDOE01000072.1 GCA_011364975.1 Promethearchaeota archaeon
ATAAATATTTTTTCAGATGGATGCCTATTAACTCGACTGCTTTAGGAGGAGAAATCTTAACTACTTTAGCTGGTTATATTATGCTCCTAAATGCTACCTATCCGAATCATGAAGTTAGACAAGTTGGTATTCTAGCAGAAGATTTAACATGGACTGCTAGTGTAATAGCCGCTGTACAAAATTATATACCTGTGTTCACAGGTGGTTGGGCGCAAGTGTTAACACCAATAAAGTATGACATTACCCTTAGTGCCTCTGATATGAATACTCACTTACAAACTCTACAAAGTCAAGGGTGTGACTTTTTAGTTCCCGTAATTTCAGCACAAGGTGGAATTTTAATGATGCAGCAATATAAACAATATAACTATACATATCAGATATTTGGGATTGACGTTCAGTCTCAATTAGACACATTTTGGGGAGATAGCGATGAATCTTGTGCCTACGAAACTGTAATGCAAACCCTACACAGGACGAATAAAACAGTGAATTCTATTGCGTTTTGGGATGCTTTTAGAACACAATTTGGGCATGACCCGCTTTATATCGCTTGTGGGGCTTACGATGCCGTAGTTGGAATTTATGATGCAATTAATGCAACTCAATCATTTGTTGCAACTGATATTATTACTGAATTTGAATCTTGGACTAAAGCAAATCCTAATGTTGGTGTTAGCGGAGGTGGTGCTTGGTGGCCTACTTATCATGAACTGGTTGAAGGATATCCTTATGGATACACCTTATGGTGTCAGTGGCAACCGGATGGTACGAAAGTGGTAATTCCCGCCCCAAGATGGGCGTATGTTGCACCTTATGGAGCCATACCTATCCCTCCCCTATATCCCAACTGGATGGCAACGGGTACGTATAAAATTGCTCCTTGGGTTCATGCTGATTGGTCTTAAATTAAATTTTAAAAAATTTTTTTTTTTTATTTTAAATTAAAACATATTTGAATTAAATAAAATACTAAATAATCGAGTTATTTTTAGATAAACTTGTCAATGCCACTAAAAATGATCAATTTTATAAAACATGAAATAGAAATATAATTAAATTTATTGAGATCAAATATTAGATGAGATATTATGGCGGGAGAACTTATTAATATGTTATTTAATGGCACTTTAAATGGTGCGGTACTGTCTCTAATAGCTCTAGGATACTCTTTAATTTATGGAGTAGGAGGTATAATGAATTTAGCTCATGGAGCATTTTTTATGTTGGGGGGATATTTCCTTTTATGGGGGTTGAGTTTTTTGCCTGGTTTATTATTTATTAATGTTCTTCTTGCTGTGATTATCGTCACGATATTAGGCGGTATCTCTTACTTATTACTTATCAAACCGTTACAAGAATCTCACGTTGGTGTTGTACTAATTACTTTTGGTTTAGCATTCGCAATTGAACAAATAGTTATGATAATTTCGGGTACTACTTCTGCTGCAATTAGTCAGTATATGCTATTTCAAGGGTTTACTAATTTTCTAGGATTTCCGATGTTGAATCAATACATTTTTTTTATTCTTGCTTCATTGATTATCGTATCATTATTCGCATTATTTATTAGTAAATCAAAGTTAGGAAAGTCTATTCGTGCTGTGTCTCAGGATCGTGAAGCAGCATCTTTAATGGGTATTAATTCTAATAGAATACTTTTATACACAGTTATGATATCAGCATTCCTTGCCTCTATTTCTGCAGTTCTATATTTACCAGGAGCTGCTCTAAATGGTCCAAGTATGGGTTGGGAATATTTAACCAGTTCATTTGCAGTGGTTATCTTAGGAGGAATGGGCAGTCTTGTGGGAAGTATTGTAGGTGCCTATATTGTGGGATTTATAACTAGTTTTACTAATGTATTTATCCCTAATGGCCCTTCCTGGGCGCACATTATTCCAATCATAGTTATAGTTGTAGTGCTTTTAATTCGACCGCGAGGATTATTTGGTAAAAAGGAATTAAAATAATTTTTGAGGAAAAAATAAAATCGAGGAAATTTAAAATGTCAAAAGTAAACAATATGACCGATTATATAAAATCATGGGCTAAAACGTTTAGCGGAAGTTTAACTATATTTTTTTTAGTTATTCTCACAATATTTCCTTTTCTCTCTCAAAATGAGAATTTTATCTTTTTTTTCTTACGTCATTTTACACTTGCCATGATTTTTTCAATTTTTGCAGCGAGTTGGGATTTTCTTACTGGAATTTCAGGGCAAATTAGTTTTGGGCATGCTATTTTTTTTGGTATTGGCGGTTATTTATGTGCTTACCTTATTGCTTTTCAAGGTTTTCCAATATGGGTAGCAATTCCTACTGGGGCCTTAGGTGCAGTAGCTTTTGGTTTAATCATTGGAATCCCATGTTTAAGGTTAAGGGGACCATACTTAGCATTAGGAACGCTTGCGTTTAGTTTGATTTTATTAAAGATATTTTTATTAGGATCACTCTCTCATATTTTTTTTGGATCTGAAGGGATATCCTATAATAGCGGACCCTTTCCTCTAACGAGAATATCCTCAAATCCTTTAATAGAATATTTTATAGTTTTTATTACTATGATAATATCGTTTATTATTATATTTCAGATTGTTAAATCAAAATTTGGAACAATTTTAAAATCGATTCGGGATGATGAGACAGGGGCAGATGCTTCAGGAATCAATACAACAAGATACAAAGTGTATGCATTTATGATTAGTTCTTTATTTGCAGGAATAGCTGGTAGTTTTTATGCTTTATTTAATACTGCGGTAAACCCTAGTGGTAATTTGGGAACTGTGATATCATTTTTTGCTATTCTTATGGCATCATTAGGCGGATTAACAACCATATCGGGTTCCTCTTTGGGAGCATTTTTCTTCATTTTCCTTGAGTTTATTCTTATTGAAATTGGTGCTAGTCTTTATGTACAATTAATTTTCGCCATTACTTTAATCATTGTTGTCCGATTTGCAGAGCATGGCATTTTAAAACCAGTTGTAGAACGTTTAAAAGATGTATGGGATGTATTATTAGGAAGATAAAATATAATTGAAATTAAATTCTAATTTAAAAGGAGTTATAGAATGGGAATTATTTTAGAGGTAAAAAACCTTACAAAAAAATTTGGTGGATTAACTGCTGTAAATGATTTTAGTTTTGAGATTAAACGTGGAGATTTTGTGGGATTAATTGGTCCAAATGGTGCTGGTAAGACCACAGTATTCAATTTAATTAGCGGATTTGAAAGACCCAGTTCGGGAAAAATTAGATTCGCTGGAATTGATATTACTGGAATGAGACCTTATAAAATTGTAAATTTAGGGATAGCACGAACTTTTCAATTAGTAAGATCGTTTAAATTCTTAACTTTACTTGATAATGTTACAGTACCCTGTCTGTCAAATAGAGGAAGGCAGGTTTCAAAAAAGTTAGGTGCTGAGGAATATGCAAGTACAATTCTTGCTTCAGTAGGTCTTGTGGATAAGGCTAGAATTCCACCAGTTATTTTACCTCATGGAGATTTAAGAAAATTACAAATAGCAAAAGCAATTGGAACTAATCCAGAGTTACTTCTTTTAGATGAACCATATAGCGGGCTTTCGCATGAAGAAAGCGAAGTATTAACAGAATTAATTAAAAAGTTACATGATGACGGTGTTACCATCTTTATGACCGGACACGTCCTTCGGGAACTTATGACATTAGTACCAAGAGTAATTGCTATGCATCAAGGTAAATTTATTGCTGATGGCCCTCCCAAGGAGGTTGCCAATAATAAAATTTTACTTGAAGCCTATTTAGGGAGAGGTGGAGAATTTGCTTGAAATAAAAAAAATATATCATTATTATGGAAAAGCAAGAGCTCTTGAAGAAATAAATTTGAGCTTAAAAGAGAAGACTCTTGAGACGGTTATTGGACCCAATGGTGCTGGAAAATCTACGCTTCTTAGGGTAATATCAGGTTTAGAGGAACCTGATAGAGGAAAAATTGAATTTCAGGGTGAGAGAATTGATTCATTAAAACCTCACCGAATAGCTAGAAAAGGAATTTCTCATTGCCCAGAACGACGAAGGTTATTTTATGACATGACAGTATCTGAAAATTTAGATATGGGTTCTTATAAGGTAAAAGATCGCAGTAAAGCTCGAGAATTAAGAGAATTTGTATTCGAGATCTTCCCGCGTCTAAAGGAAAGAAAGAATCAACGAGCTGGAACCTTAAGCGGTGGTGAGCAACAGATGCTTGCTATTGGGCGTTCACTTATGTCTAATCCTAAACTTCTTTTAATGGATGAACCTTCACTGGGGTTAGCTCCAAAAATAAAAAATGTAATATTTGAGGCAATTGAAAAGATAAAAGAGGAGGGTACTACCACTTTATTGGTAGAACAAGACGCAGTATTAGCCATGAACGTTTCTGAATACATCCATGTACTTGAGGAAGGAAAAATTGAAATGAGAGGTACCAAAGAAGAATTAGAAAAAGAACCTAGAATCAAAGAGGTTTATTTAGGAATATAAGGTGATAAAAATGTCAGCTCCCTTAGAGAAATTATTAAGAGATGCTAGAATAGATCTGATTTTATCTAGGATCGAGAAAGATGAATCAGTTATAGATGAATTGATTAATTATCTTGATAGTGATAGTAGATCAATTAAATTTAATTCAATTCATGCTTTAGGATTGCTTGGTCAAAAATCTATAAATGGTGTCTCAAAAGTTATTAATTGCTTGGAAGATATAGATTGGAGTATTTGTCGAGAAGCTGCTCGAACATTAGGAAATATTGGTACTAGCGCTAAAGAAGCAGTATCAAAATTATCTTTTTTATTAGATGATAAAGAAGCGTCAATCAGAAAAGAAGCTGCAATCGCTCTTGGTAAGATTAAAAATCCAACACCAGAATCTATTTTATCTCTAATTAAAGCATTAGATGATGATGATGGGGAAGTTAGAACAGAAGCCGTAAAAGCATTGGGAGAAATTGGATCAGATGCATCTGAAGCCATACCTCACTTAATGAAATCTCTTAAAGATATAAATTGGACTGTGAGAACTGCTTCAGCCCAATCCATTAGTCAAATTGGAAAAGGATCAATAAAAGCAATTCCTGATTTACTGAAAGCTCTTGAGGACGACGACTGGAGAGTACGGTTTAGAGTTGTAAATACTCTTGTTGAAATAGGTGAACCAGTAATCCCACACCTTACAGAGATTTTAGATAGTAAAAAAGTAATTGTTAAAAAAGAGGTAGTTGAAACATTAGGGGAAATGAAAATCTCCAATGAAACTTTAATTGATAAAATGTCAAAATTATTATTTGATAGACATGAATCTGTTAGAGGAAAAACTGCGGATGCTCTTAGAAGTATAGGTAAACATGCTATACCTGCATTATTAAAAGCATATGAAAAATCCAAAACAAAAATGAAAATAATTATTCTTTCTGCCTTAGGCGGTATCGGAACTGAAGCTAAAGAAGCCCTACCTATGATTATTAATATTTTAACAACACGAGAGCAAGAAATAGAATATATCCCCTCTTTTACTACTAAATTAAGAAGAGCAATATTAACTTTTTTAAAGGATCCATTTAAAAAGCGAGCTTCTGTAAGAGTAGAAGCAGCTAGGGCATTAGGAAGAATCGGAGTAGACTCAGAATATGCTCTTCATGCTCTTGAAACTGCTTTAAATGATACTAAAGGAAATGTACGACGTGAAGCCGCACTTGCTATTGGAAAGTTAGGATTAATAGCCGAAGCAGCAATTCCTTCACTAATAAAAGCACTTAAAGATGAAAACCGTGACGTTAGATGGAGATCTTCCGAAGCACTAGGAATTATTGGAGTAAATACAGAAGCTGTTATTTCAAATTTAAATAATTTAATTCATGATAAATGTGATTATGTTTGTGAATCGGCGATTCTTGCAATTGATAATCTAACAGAACAATAATAAAAATATTATTAAGAAATCCTTATTTTTTTAAAAATAATTAAAATTACAAAAAAAGGTATTAATTAAATGAGTGAAGATCCGTATGCAGAAAAAATTTGGACTAAAAATTATGATGAAAACGTTCCTAGTTCTATTAATTATCCGAAAATAAATGTTTATGAATTTCTTGATAATTCAGCAAAAGATTTTGGAAGTCGAACTGCGGTTTGGTTTATGAAAAATAAAATATCTTATAAAAGTTTAAAGGATATCGCAGATCGATTAGCCACTGCTTTGGTTGAATTAGGTCTCAAAAGAGGGGATGTAGTTGCTATAATGATCCCAAATTTTCCCCAGTTTATTATGAGTTATTATGGAATTTTAAAAGCAGGTGGGATTGTAACTGCTTGTTCAGTTTTACACACAGAACATGAGCTTGCTTATCAATTGAATGACTGTGGAGCGGAAATCATTATCGCATGGGATAATCAAATTGAAAAAATTAATAAAATAAAAGACCGAACCCGTCTAAGACATATAATCATAACTAATGTATTTGACTACACCCCTATGGCTCCAAGAAATCCAGCAGAAATCTCAGGAACTATGCAATTTATTAATTTGATCAATAAAACAAAGCCAAATCCACCCAAATTTCAAATAAATGCAGATGAAGATTTAGTATGCCTTCAATATACTGGAGGTACGACCGGATTACCTAAGGGTGCGATGCTAACTCATCGTAATATTGTATCAAATTGTGTATCCGTAGCGACATGGGCAGGTGATAATTTTAGAAGAGGCAAAGAAACCATTCTAACGAATTTACCCCTATTTCATATTTATGGCCAAACGGTATGTATGAATTTACATATTTACATGGCCTCTACTATAGCTTTGAATCCTGATCCTCGAGATCAGAAATCCTTATTCGAAATAATAAAATCCACACAACCTTCGATGTTTCCAGGGGTACCAACAATGTATATGCGCCTATTAGAAAGAGATGATCTCGAAGATTATGCTAAAGATTTAAAATCTATTAGGGTTTGTAATACCGGAGCTGCTCCAATGCCGCCTGAAGTTCAGAAAGAATTTGAAGAGAGAACAGGTGGTATTATACTTGAGGGATATGGTTTAACAGAAACATCACCGGTTACACATAGTAATCCATTTTCCGGTATTAGGAAAGTAGGTTCTGTCGGTATGCCTATTCCTGATACAGAAGTTAGAATTGTTGATATTGAAGATTACAGGAAAATATTACCTATAGGAGAAGCTGGAGAAATAATAATGAAAGGTCCTCAAATAATGAAAGGATATTGGAATAAACCAGAAGAAACAGAGAATCAATTAAAAGATGGTTGGTTATTAACTGGAGATATTGGAAAAATGGATGAAGATGGATATTTCTATATTGTAGATAGAAAGAAAGATATGATAGATGTAAGTGGATTTAAAGTGTACCCAAGAGAAGTTGAGGATGTTTTATTCGAATATGAAATCGTTGAGAAAGCAGCCATTATAGGAGTTCCAGATCCTGAACTTCCTGGTAGTGAAAAAGTCAAGGCATATGTTGTATTAAAAGACGGATATCAAGAGAATGATGAAACAAAGAATAAAATAAAAGATTTCCTACGACAAAATATAGCGCCCTATAAAGTACCAAAATTCATTGAATTCAGGAAAGAACTCCCAGAAACCTTAGTAGGTAAAGTTCAGCGAAAAGATTTAAAAGAGATCGAAGCGAAAAGAAGAGGAGAGGAAGTGTAAATTCCACTCTTTTTAAAATAGATTTTCTCTTTCATTATTTTATTGAATCTTTAAATTCAAATTTTTTACTTAAAACTATATTAAAAACTTCGTTTTAAAAAGTATAAAGAAGGAAAAATAGCGCAATTAATCCATTTAGTATATTCTGAAAAGCATGCAATTATTTTTTTAATGATCTACTGTGTGATAAAGGACTTTAAAATCCATTGACGGAATTTTGGTAGAATTTATAATTGATTCATATTTGTTATGAAGATTAGCTAAACTTATTTTGCTTTATGAATTTAAAAATATAGTATGTTTATTCATTTAGAGAATTTAGATGATTCAGAATATAGAGAAATTGATACATTTTTAATTCCTCAACCTCGGTATTGTAAGTTAAAAAACTTTAAAAGCTGGAAAATTACTGAGCAATCTAAATTGTATACCGATGTAGAAGGAGATTATTCATTTGTTATTAAACAATTTCTTGAAAGATTAGAATTTTTAGGATTAAAAAGAGAGATAGACATTTACCATACACATGAGATAAAAGAATATCAACAGATTAAATCGACAATTGAGAAGATTAATCCTATTTTTGAAGATAAATTATATAAAAGTATACTACGAGAACAAAATTATATTGAACAAGGTTATATTTTAGTATCTCAAAATTCTACAATCTTTATAGAGGCTCCTTCTTATCAAGGACTATTCTATGGAATCCAAACCTTAATACAATTACTTAATTCAAGTCAAAATAAATTGTCGATAAATGAAATAAGTATAATTGATTATCCTGCTTTAAAAATTAGGGGTATTTCTGATGATATTTCAAGAGGACAAGCACCTACTATTGAAAATTTAAAGAAATTCATCAAAGAGTTATCTCACTATAAGATAAATCAATATTATATGGTTTATATAAATGATATGTTTCAATTTTCTAATCATCCTCAAATTGGAAAAGATCGAGGTAGATACACACCGGATGAGATCACAGAATTGCAAGATTACGCTTCCAAACATTTTATTGAATTAATACCTATTTTCCAGACTATTGGTCACTGGGATAATATTTTACATAATCCTGATTATTGGAAATATGGAGAATTTCCCGGTTCGAATAGTTTAAATATTGCAAATGAAAAAATTTATGATCTTTTAGATGAAATGATTGGTGAATTAAGTCAAGTTTTTAAGTCGGAATACTTTCATATTGGAGCGGATGAAAGTTGGGATGTTGGAAAATTAGCTTCAAGTAATCTAGTTGAAACTATTGGTATTGGTCAAGCATATCTTAATCATTATAAAAAAGTATATGATATTGTAAAAAAATACGGATATAGAAAAGTGATTATTTACCATGATATTCTTTATAAATACAAAGAAATCCTTGAAGGTTTACCTAAAGACATGATAATAATGTACTGGAATTATAAAACTTATAAAAATCATCCTATTTTAAAGAAAATTAAAAAATATAATTTCCCAATGATTGTTAGCCCATCTATTATAGACTATAATAGGATATTCCCCAGTTTTGATAAATATGAAAAGAATATTAAAAATTTAATAAGATTTGGTTATGAAAATGGTGTACTTGGAGAAATAACTTCAAGTTGGGGTGATTATGGGAATAAAGAAATTCGAGAAAATAGATTCTATGGTTTTATTTTTTCTGCAATGATTGGATGGAATCCTTTAAAGGAATATAATACGATATACTTTTGGAAAGGTTTATTTCTTCATTTCTTTGGAATATCCGACGCTAAATTAATAAAACTTTTTAGCACTTTACGCTCTATACAAGATAAACGTCAATTATTTATACGTCCTACGGCCTATTTCAATCACTTTTTTGCTCATCCTTATTCTAAAAACACCATGAGATATAAAAAAAATATAAAGATTGCCAATTTTGATAAGTTGAAATCTAATTTGAATGAAATTATTAAAATTTGTGAAGAACTAGAAGAAATTGTCCTTAAAAATAAAATTAACATTAGAAATTTAGCATTTGTAATAAAACACATACGATTTTTCTGTGAAAAAAGATTAAATTCAAAATCTTTGGTAAATGTTAAATTTTTCAGTGAGGATTACAAAAATCAGAAAATTAAAGAAATTAGAGAACTAATAACAAATTTAACTTTATTATTAAATGAATATGAATTCCTATGGTTACAATGTGCTAAAAAAGAAGGGCTTGAGCCTGTAAAAAGGTTATATTTATGGTTGCTAAAATTTTATGAAGAAAAAATTGAACAGATAGAAAATAACATAAATTGGGTAAATCCTAATATCCCAAGTGAGTTAATCTATTTGGATAATAAAGCATTAAATAGAGTTCATACAACATTTTATAAAAAAATAATAACTATTGAAGAAACTATAGAAAGTGCTTATTTACAGGTAATTGCTGGCACTTATGCTAAAGTTATCATAAATAATTCATATATAGGTTATACAATTACAAGAAATTCACTTAATTTTGTTGTATTAGAGAATAATATTCAAATTTTTAATGTAAAAGAATATTTTAAACAAGGAGAAAATGAAATTAGAATTGAAAATGTTGATTTTATAGGGGGTATCGGTCCGGTTAATATCTATGGAGAAATTATCCTAAAAAATAAAGAAAAAATTGAAATAACCTCAAATAAAGCATGGTTAGCTACAAGAGATTTGAAAGAAGTTTGGAGAGAAGTTAAGAGTTTTGGTAGGCCTCCTAAAGTTACAGGTGGTTTATATTATCCCGATTTTAAAAGCAATCAACATTCAAAAGAAAATTATACTCTTGCATTTTTAAATACACTAGTAAGTAGAAAATCTAAAAATTTTTTTTGGATTTTAAAATTCGTATTTATACTCTTTGAGCGGTTTAATATTTTAGAATAAATAAATAGGTAAAATCTTCAATAGAAAGATGAAAATTTCAGGTTAAGACGATAGTTATGAAGAAAACTTAACTTTCAAATGCAATTTATATATTTAAAAATTTATATTTTCAATATTGATTTTTAAACTAATGAAATTAATAGAAAAGTTCCATGAAGAATAATAACATCGTTGCTGCAATTAGAAAATTTGCATTAAATAATACTTCATATGACGATATTCATGGATTTCCTCATGTGAGAAGAGTTCTCAATTTATGTCTTAACATAGGAAAAAGTTTAGATGCTAATATTGTAGTATTAAGAATAGCGGCTTTACTTCATGATATTGGAAGATTAAAAGAAAAAGATGATACGCTTAAAGGAAATCATGCTGAAATTTCCGCAAATTTAGCATCCGATTTTCTTAATTCCAATGAATTTAAGCTTTCTCAAAAAGATCTTGAGAATATCCTTCATTGCATAAGAGCGCATTCTTTTTCAAGTAAAATAACTCCTCAAACTCTGGAAGCAAAAATTTTGTCTGATGCGGATAAATTAGATGCAATTGGGGCGATTGGATTGTATCGAACAATTGGATACACATTAGAAAATAAGGGTAATATAAATGATGTAATTAAACATTTAGAAGACAAAATTCTTAAAATAAAGGATTTATTATTCCTCGAGATTTCAAATGTAATTGCCGAGAAGAGACATAAGATCATTAAAGCTTTTTATAAAGAGATTAAAGAAGAAATTTAATTTTCAGTTAAGTTGTTTTTATTTTTTTTGGGTCTGATAAATAAAATATGAATAGAAACCATGCTAGCAACTATAAGTAATATTAACTGAATCCAAATTAAATTATTCATAAATAATAATGAGATCGCTATTGTTATCCAAAGCAAAATTAAGGTAATTACTTTAACTTTAATTGGCATGCCTTTACCTTCTCTATAATTTCTAATATAACTTCCTAATATTCTATTATTTAATAACCATTTATAAAACTTTTTTGAGGATTTGGCATATGCTGCAGCTGTTATTAATAAGAAAGGAGTAGTAGGGAGAATCGGTAAAATGATTCCAATCATCCCAATAATAAGACTAATAGACCCTCCTAGAAATATAATACGGTTTAACCACTTTTTTCTTTTAAATTTTTTAATGGTGAGAGTTTTTTGACTCGAGAAAGTTTCGGACTTCATTTAAATCAAAAGAGGCGATCCTATGTATTAAATTAGCATATTATATTTACAATTTTAAACTTTTATTATTTAAATTATAAGAAATTGTTAAAAAATAGTTGTAAAAATTAAATAAATCTAAAAATAATTAATTAATCATCAAATATGGACCGGTTTTAGAATTTAGATTTTTAGCAATATCTTGAGGGGATCCTACTGCTATAACTTCACCTCCTTTTGGTCCTCCTCCCGGCCCTAATTCAATGATATAATCACAATAGGAGAGAATTGTTGGATCATGCTCGATAATTAGAATACTATTACCGTCCTGAATTAAGCGTTCAAGTATTTCCATCAATTTTACAATATCATAGTAGGATAAACCAGTAGTAGGTTCATCTAAAACATATAAGTAATTTCCTTTTCGAACTTTTCCAAGTTCCCTAGCTAATTTAACTCTTTGAGCTTCACCACCGCTTAAGGTAGGTGCAGGTTGTCCGAGTGTGATGTAACCCATTCCAATCTCATTCAATATTTTAAGAATACTTGAAACATTTGTCTGGGATTTAAATAACTGTAAGGCCTCATTAACGGTCATATTAAGAACTTCTGATATATTTTTTCCTTTATATTTGATTTCTAATATTTCAGGTTGATAGCGCATTCCTTTACATTCCCTGCATGAAATAGTAAAACTACTAAGAAAGGATATTTGTAAATCTTGCACTCCTTGTCCTTTACACGCCGGGCACCTCCCTTTATCGGAATTATATGAAAAGTGTCCTGGAGTATAATTTCGTTTTTTTGCTTCTGAAGTTTTAGAAAACAAGTCCCTTATCTTATCCCATATTCCTATGAATGAACTAGGGGTCGAGGTTCGTACACGTGAAATGGGTTTTTGATTAACAATAACTATTTCATCTAAATTTTCCCAACCTTGGATGACCCCCGAAAATTCTTCAAAATTTTCATCTCCATTTGCATCTTCATCTTCATTATCCTCCTCTAATTTATTAGACATTATATTCGTTACTCTATGTTTGAAATAGGGTTTTAATAAAGGGACCAATGTATCCGAGATGAGGGAACTTTTTCCAGAACCAGAAACACCTGCGATACCCACCATCATTCCAAGAGGTAATTTGATTGACACATCTTTAAGATTATTTGTAGAAGCGTTTCGAAGAATTAAATATTTTGTATCATTAGTAATGATTTTTCTCCCTTTTTCTAATTTTTTTGGTAAACAAAGGTTTCCTGCTAAATATTGTCCAGTGTGAGATTTGATTACGGTTTTTATTCCTTCCAAAGTTCCTTGATAAACTACTTCTCCGCCATAAATACCTGCTCCGGGGCCTATATCAATAATTTCATCAGCTATATCGATAAAACGCTTATCATGTTCAACAACAATAACAGTATTTCCTAAATCTCTTAGTTGTTGTAATGTTTTTATTAATGAATCCTTCTCACGCTCATGTAAACTCATGCTAGGTTCATCCAAAATATATATTAAGGAATCTAACCCTCCATCTAAATGAGTCATTAATGATAATCTTTGGATCTCTCCACCACTTAAGGTTGGCAAAGAACGGTTTAAATGCAAATAAGATAAGCCAATGTTGACCATTCTAATTAATACAGCTTTTATATTATCTATTATTGCTTTTCCTTGAGGTTTTTTGATATCATCTTCTGATAAATGTTCAAAATATTCAATTAATTCATCTATAGTCATCATAGCTAGCTCGCCTATATGCTTTCCAGCAATCTTGATTTCCCTCGCTTCTTCATTTATCCTATATCCTTGGCATTTTTCACATCTTTTTTTTACCATGAAATCACTATGAATCTTATTTCTTCTGTATGCACTCTTGCTCTCTGCTAAAGCTCTCTCAATATGAGGGATTATTCCTTCAAAAACACGTTCTAACTCTCCATTAAATGTTTTTGATTTCCATTGGAACTTAAGGTTTCTTCCGCTGCCATGCAAATAAACTTGCTTGACCTCTTTTGATAAATCTTTAAATGGCGTTTTTATATCAAAATTATAAAATTTTGGTAATTGTTCTACAAATCGGATTTGATCAGCAAAAACGCCGGAACCGGCTTTAGTTATTTCTATAAGATTTCTATTATAGTCTTGAACAATCATTTCTTCAGTGATTAACATATTATATCCTCTCCCTTTACATTCTAAACACATTCCCGACGGTTCATTGAAAGAGAAATGTTTAATTTGTTTTCGATCAACAACCATTCCACATATTTCGCATTCTAAATTAATTTGATTAACAGGTTCTTTACAAATTGGACATATTAATATACCTTCAGTAGCATATAGCATACGAAGAAGCCCATATATTCCTGTTTTTGTTCCAACTGTTGAACGAGGGTTAAAAACACGGGTAGTTCTTTGTTCAACTGCTACAGTGGGACTAAGTCCTTCAATCATATCAAATGGTTTTTCATCTTCGAATTTAGGAGGAAATCCAATTGATTGGAGATATCTATTCATCCCTTCATCAAATATAATATCAAAAGCTAAACTAGACTTACCTGAACCTGAAACTCCGGTAATAAGGATCATTTTTCCCTTAGGGAGATCTACATTGATATTTTTGAGATTATGGATTCTTGCACCGATTATTTTTATTTTATCCATTATATAAGACCCATTACTTTTTAATTATCTTTATATTTTTTTCAATATATAATGAGCAGTATCAGTTTGGCTTATATTAGCCTTAACCATCGCAATTTCATTTTTATGTTTAATTAATTCACTAAATAAGGTTATAGGAACCCCATCTTTACGAAGCCTATCAAGAATTTCTTCTAATGGGCTATAATATTCATTCCACCAACACCCTTTTTCCCAGATAACTTGATTATACAATTCAAATCCACTTTTAGGTATTAGAGATTTCTTGCGGGTTATTTTATCAATGGCTTCTGCAATTACTAAATACCCCTCAGGTTTAAGCAGTTCATAACAGGCCTTAAAACCTTTTTTATACCCAATAGTATGCAGTACGCCTTCTGCCCAGATTATATCAAAGCTTTCTTTCTCAAAACCTGAATTTAATAAGGAACCATGTATCGTAATTATCTGATTAAATAAGCCTGCACTTCTGATTTTATCATTTAATGAATTTAATGCTATTTCGTCTATATCCATCCCAATGATTATTCCATCAGTTAAGCTTGCTAACTTTATAGTACAAACACCAGTGCCACATCCGATATCAAGGATATTTGGATTAGCTATTTTAGGTAATAACCTAAATGCCTTCTCAGTATATTTAAGAAATACTGCCCTAAAATCATCAATACTTGGTATTTCACTCATAATTAAATTTTCTCCATTTTTAGTATATCAATTAATTTTCTTACCACCTATATTCTCTCCTCTATTCTAAATTAGGATTAAATTTGTATCCACAATCAAAGCATTCCGCATCATGTACACAGATTTCTCCACCACATTTGGGACATTTGTATAATAATTTTTGTTCCTGAAGCCATTTTTCGAGCCCAATTTCCTTTAGTTTCTTCAAATTATTAACAAAACTCACATTATATCTTTGGGTATAACGATTTTCAATTTTTTTCAAATTTGAACATGGAAAGTTATCACATTCATAACAAAAATCAATTATATTTTTTCTTATTAACGAGCAATCTTTCTTTATGAAAGTACAATTTTTATTACGAATTCTACACCCCTCACATCCAGATTTGCGTCCACTTTCTTTTAAGAGATTCTTTTTCAATAATAAATATGATCTGCAAGCGCCACAGTACATCCCACAAGGCGCTGCTAAACTTTTTTCACTCATCACATCTACTCCTTTATATTTTTAACTTTAAGAGTTTATTAAACAAAATTTCTTCTTTAGTTAGAATTAACAGGACGTACTCCTGCAACTTCATTAAATCTATATTTTCTAAACAATCATCTTTATAAATATCAGCAGCATTTTTTAAAGATTCTGCTAGTATTGTCCAATTTTTTGCAGATTCATTTATAACCGGTATACTCTCTTCCAAAATTTTAAAATCCTCACTTTTCCATGCTTTTGAACCTTCTTTAAGATCAGGATGATCCAGTAATTCTTCTAAAAATTTTGCATAGAGATTGCGAAAACTCGCTCCTCCAGTGCCCCAAGTTTCAATATATCCATATAATAGTTCAAACATTAATCTCGCACGTGAGATTGACTTTCCCTGAGGGTCTTTTTCCATCCCATATAGCTTATCTTTCCATAGAGGTATTGAATCTGCAAATAATTTTATTCCCTGAATACCAATATTATTTACCGATGGTCGTAGCATATTGTTTACAACTTTTTGGATTGCAACTTTTACTCCTGCTGCTAAGGGTGGATGTTTTCCGTCAGTTCTTCTCATCATGGAGAACTGTGTATTGTTTGGTTGCATGAATTTCGGACCATATTCTGAACTTCTCGCTTTCTTTAACATCACTATAGGGATTTCTTGAAATCCTTCAAATTCAGAATCACCTATATAAGCAATATCTTTATATTCGTCATAACCCGCTAGAGTAATTGCATGCCCCCCGAAATGAATCTCTCCCTCCCGTTCAAAATAGGGTAAAAATCCTAAATCGACTCTAAGAATTAAAGGAGTGTTTTGGTTCAACATTTTTTTTGATTCCTCCCATGCTTTTGTTGGACTACTGAATGATTGCTTCCTTAAAGTTATTCCCAATAATCTACAAGCCAATGAGCTTGGTTCGATTGTTCCCTGTTTCCCTCCAAGAAAAAATGGG
>RDOE01000073.1 GCA_011364975.1 Promethearchaeota archaeon
CATCACAATCCCACAAACACTTATTACGAGCCGAAAGAACAATAATTCTACAGAAATATTTTTAAATAAAGGAGTGACATATATTACATTGGTTATTAGGATTTAAAAAACCTTAAATTCTAAAATAAAACACATAAAAATAAATACCAGATTATTACATGTTACTATTGCAAAACAAATAAAAAAGTAACAAATCGATCAAAATTTTACATTAACCCAATAAAATACTGTGAAATTGATCAAAAAAATTAACAACAAAAAAAAAGTGAAAAAAAATGTCTTATAGAGACCGCTTACGATCTGCGAAAGTTAGTTCAATGGAAGAGACAAGTTGCTCAGATCAATGTTGTGATAACCCTTCTGTCGAATCAAGAGATGGTGATGTCGTTTGTTTAAACTGTGGAATGATTCAAAGCCGTAATTTGGTTGGGAATGAGCGCCGTGCGTATACTGTAGAAGAAGTAAACAAGCGTCGCCGAACTGAACCACGATGGCGTGAATTTGGACCACGAACCATGTTACCAAATTCGAAAATCGATTCAAAAGGGAGATTGATTAATGCAAAAGGAAAAACCCTTTTCTCTAGATTATCAAAGATTCAAAATTCATTAATTTCAAGCATCGAGAGAAACTTCTGGGAAGCAAAACCAAAGTTGAAAATGTTAACTTCAAAGATGAACATTCCTGAATACATTAAAGAGACTGCATGGAAAATCTATAGTGTTGTAGCGAGAAAGAAATTGACCATGGGGAGGTCAATTGATGGTTTTATAGCTGCTTCATTATATGCTGCTATTCGGGTACACGAATTTCCACGATTACTTGAAGAAGTATGCGATGCTTCTATGACTCCTCGAAGAACAGTCCACAGAAGCTTAGGCATGGTGGTAAAGGAAGTTTTACCTGAGTTAAACCTCAGATATAAACCGATTACGGCAGAACAATTAGTATTTCGATTTGGTAATGATTTAGGATTACCAATGGATGTTCAAAAGAAAGCAATTAATATGCTTACCGAAGCCTCAAAAAACGGATTATTACGAACAGGTAAGGATCCGAAGGGTTTAGCCGCCAGTGTTATTTATATGGCAGCCAAAGCAAGCAACTGTCGCAAGACTCAAGCGGAAGTCTCGGAAATCGCCAAGGTTACCGAAGTCACCCTTAGAAGTCGCTCTAAACAAATTAAAAGCAAATTAGCATAAGAATTTAAGAACTAACGTGAAGATTTTTTTATATTATTTTTTCTAATTTTCTATTTTTTCTTTATTTATTTTAAGTTTTAATAAGGGAGAATATAATTTTATAACTTAAGAGTGTATTATTTACTATAGTTACTTAGTTAACATAGTGATAATATGGATCCAATTCAAATTTCTATGTTTATTATCTCTCTAGTTATCGGATATATCCTTGGAACCATTAATCCGGGATATCTTATTGGAAGGATGAAAGGGATTGATATTCGTCAAGTAGGCACCAAAAATCCTGGAACTTCTAATGTATGGCATACATTAGGCAAGAAATATGGTATTTTAACTGCAACGTATGACATTTTTAAAAGTTTAATCGCTTGTATTATTGCAATCTATGCATTGGGATTAAATTATTTTTTTGCTCAATTTAGTGGGATAGTTGCAATAATTGGTCATTGTTTTCCATTTTATCTTGGATTTCGGGGAGGAAAAGGAGTAGCATCAGCTATCGGGATGTTACCTTATTATGTTTCAATGTATATGTCTTCTACTGTACCATTCGACTTAACTATGATCTATCTTGTAATATTTTTGTTAATAATTGCTTTATTGTTCATTTATATTACACATTTGCTCAGTATGTTGGCTTGGATTATGTTTCCAATTATGGGGTTTGCGTCTTTTATATTATATCCTGGAAATGCTTTTAACATCTTTTTCGTTATTATCCTGTCATATTTAGTTGGATTTGTAACATATAGCGCAGTAATTAATAAGAAATTCCCCTTAGAAGGAAAAATTTTTAAAGCAGATTGGATTCGGATGGGTTTGCGTCTATTGACTATATTTTTCCTCGTATTTTATGACCTTTTCGACAAATCAACTGCCTTGGTGATTATCATTATTTTTGGGGCACTTTTTATTTCAATAGATCTATTTAGGATTATAAAAGGAAAAGAAGATGATGAAAAACCACCCGAATCCAGGGGGCTATATCGTAAAGGGGAAACTAAGAAATTTTCTTCGATTAGTATCTATGTAGTAGCTTTTTTTATGTCTATTCTCCTATTTCCTAGAGAGATTGCTTTTAGTGCTACTGTTTATCTCATTTTCGGTGATATTTTTGGTAAAATCTTTGGGTTAGGATTTGGAAAACACAAACTACTCAATAAAACCGTTGAAGGAACTTTAGCGTATGCAGGATGCATGTGTTTATCGGGGTATATACTATTTATGCTCTTAGATATCTCTCCGATAATTCTTATAATAGGAGGAATCGCAGCACCTATTACAGAATTATTGTCGTTGGAAATGAATGATAATTTTACAGTGTCATTAATAAGCGGAACGGTTATGATGTATACTGCTTTCTTAATGGGAATTTAAAATCTTTAATATCCTTTTTTTTATTTATTTTAATCTTTATTTTTCTATAAAGTATGCGTTACATTAAAATATAGACAAAAATTTAATGCAGGAAATTATATTTAAGGTACTTAAAATATAAAAAGTCACATTTCCGGCTTAAACTAATTAAAGGTTAAAAATTAAGTTTAATAAGTAAATTATTTTTGTCTCTTTATTTGGTATACCTAAATGTTTAAAAATTACATTAACTAAACTTTAAATGTATGTCTAATACTATAATATTTTGAAATACAATGCTGAAGATGGTTAGGAAGTTAAATGCAACCTTTTGAGATATTTATAACAATTTTATGTATACTTATTGGATATATTATAGGCTCAGTAAACCCCGCCTACTTTTTTGGAAAGTATAAGGGGATAAACCTTAGAGAAGTAGGTACAAAAAACCTTGGAACAGCAAATACATATTGGACTTTAGGTTTTAGGTATGCGGCACCTACTGCGTTTTATGATACGTTTAAAAGTTTATTTGTAATTTTAATTGCACTGTTACTAGGAGTAAACCTTTTTTTTGCCCATATCTGTGGATTAATGACAATTATAGGGCACATATTTCCTTTTTATTTAAGATTTAGAGGAGGACAAGGAGTAGCAGCTGCTACAGGAATGTTACTCTATTATTTATTGAATTATTTTATTTTAAATTTTTTTTATTTCTTCTTTATGTTTTATTTGATATTAATCGTAATTATATTTACTTATATCACAAGAGCAGGTAATTTATTAAGTCCGTTAGTACTTCCCCTTTTAGGTTATTCTGTTTGGGTTACTTTTCCTGGAAATATATTTAATCTCTTCTTCACGATAATTCTTGCACATATAACAGGGATTGGTACCTATAACGTGATTAAGCGTCGAATGGTAAAAATAGAAGATGAGAATTTTCGAACTCATTGGTGGCGAGTTGCAGCACGTCCATTTGCTACTCTTTTTCTAGTATTTTATGCATTTCAACCACAAACAAACACTTTATTTTTTATTGGTGTGATTTCCTTATTTTTTATAATCTTTGATATTTATCGCTTTATTCATAAACAAGCGGACGAATTGATAACTACTAAAGTAAAAGCACTATTAAGAAAGAATGAAATGAAGAAATTTTCTTCTATGACTATTTTCTTAGTTGCCCTGTTTATTACCATTTTGCTTTTTAGAAAAGAAGTAGCTATCGTATCCTCAGTATTTTTAATATTTGGAGATTCATTTGGAAAAGTATTTGGTTTAGCTTATGGGCGGCATAAATTACACGATAAATCATTAGAAGGAACACTTGCGTATGCTGGCAGTGTGCTAATTATGGGATATATTTTGTATACTACAATCCCAATTTCATTACCCGTCCTCATCTTAGGAGGAATTTCTGCTCCAGTAGTTGAATTTTTCTCCATGGGTGTTAATGACAATTTAACAGTACCTTTAATTACGGGGTCAATTATGACGGTTGCCCTTATCACAGGACTATGATTAAAATCAATCTTTTCTTCATTCTATTTTTTTTATTACAATTATCTTTAAATTATAAAAATAAGATTAAATTTGTTAACCCTATATAATTTGCAGTTGTGTCGTACATTGAGAAGAAATACAAAGAAAAGATTTCAGAGGTATTTAAAGATTTAGACCTCTTGGATAAAGATATTTTGGAATTATTTCAAGAAAAATCTATAAAAAAATCTGATAAAATTGCTAAATTATGTTCCCTATGTACGAAGAATGTAAACTTAATTCTTAAAAAGTATTATCCTGAGATTAAGGAGATTAACGATAAACTCCAGATCAAATCTGTTTTAAAATTTTATTTTGATCTAATCGATAAGATAACAGATTTTATTAGAAATGTTGAAAATTTCACCCAGCTTGATGAAAGATATTATGATAATATGATAAAATTTCTAAGAGAGAAAGAGGAGCTAATTTCTGGTAAATATAAAGAATTATCCCGTCGTGAATTAACCATGTTTTATGATAAAACTACACGCGATAACCTCGAAAAAATATTAGAAATGAAACTAAAAAGTAAAAATAGAGAATTTTTTACATTTGGTCCTTTAGAAGAGGAAATAAAGAAGATCGCAAGGATTAATGGTGCCGATCAAATTCAATTTTTCAGATATAGCGCTATTTTAAAAGATTTAGATTTAATAGCTAATCCAAAAACAATAATCAATTATTCTATACATTCTGATGATGAGAGAAAATTAAAACAAATTGGAACCGCGGTCAAATCATATTTAATATCAAAAGGCTATGACGCAATTATATTAATCGTAGAATTATCAGATATTGATTTAGAGAGAGAAATATTGACAGGGAGTATCATTACTAATGCAAATCTATTTTACGATGAAAATGTCAATGGATAGCTTCTAAAATGTAATTGTTTTTTTGTATCATTAGGAATAGAGTTTTTATAAAAATTAGATATAATTTCTCTCTTAATTTTTAAGGTTTTTTCATGTATTCATTAAAATTTGGATGTTTAAAAGTTATATTTATATAAATTTGAAAACCTAATTTATTAAATACTAGATATTTATTTTAAAAAGAGGTGTTAATTTGAATCCATTTGAAATCTCTTTATTTATTATAAGTTTAATTATAGGTTATTTAATTGGTACAATCAATCCTGGATACATTTTCGGAAGGATAGTGAAGAAGATTGATTTGAGAGAAGTTGGGTCAAAAAATGCCGGGACTTCAAATACTTATAAGGTATTAGGAATTAAATATGCGGTACCCACTGCTCTTTACGATATATTTAAAGCCGTTATTGCGGTGATTATAGCTTTATTGATGGGTTTAGATGCTTTTTGGGCCCAATTTAGCGGGATCATGACTATAATAGGTCATATATTTCCTTTTTACCTTAATTTTCGAGGTGGAAGAGGAGTTGCTGCCGCAATAGGGATGTGGTTGTTTTACGTGGGTTTGTATTGCTATTTAAATTTAATATTTATTTTTATGGTGGGGTATTTTGTATTACTAGCAACAATTTTCTCTTATATTACTAGGCGTTTTAATTTAATACCTGTCACCTCTTTCTCCCTGATGATTTTCTTTGTATTTATTCATTATTCTGCATTTAATTTCATTTATAACATCTGGTTTAGTTTAATCGTGGCACATATCATTGTATTTACGATGATTGATTTTTTCACTGAAGTTGAGATTAAAATTGATGATGAAAGCTTCACCGGCCATAAATGGCGCATAGTTTTACGATTTGGAACGATTATTTTTCTATTTTTCTATGAATTTATTTCATTAGAGATATCCTTATTATCTATTAGTCTATTTGCTCTGTTTTTTATCGTTCTTGACCTCCGAAGGTTAATAAGGGAATATGGAAAAGATTCCCCAGAAGAAAAATCATCCAAAACAGAAGTTATGTATAGAGAGAAGGAAAAGAAGAAGTTTTCTTCAATTAGTATTTACATTGTTGCCTACTTTTTTACTTTAGTTATATTTCCTAAACCAATTGCTATTACTGCTGCAACTTTCTTAATTTTTGGAGACACTTCCAGTAAATTTTTCGGATTAGCATTTGGAAAGCATAAAATATTAAATAAAACTCTCGAAGGAACCCTCGCATATGTAGGAGTTGTATTAATTAGTGGATATCTTCTTTACGAATTATTAGATATATCGCCTATAGTTATTATTTTAGGTGGAATATCCGCACCCATAACTGAATTATTAACCTTAGATATGAACGATAATTTCACCGTTCCAATTATAAGTGGAGCTATCATGTTTGCAGCTTTCTCTGTGGGTCTATAATATTCCCAATTTGGTTTTTCTTTTTATTATTTTGGAGTAATATGAGTTAAGATTGATAATCTTTAGAAAAATATTTAACGTTCACATCATTTTTAATTTTGATTAAGTATGGATGATAACAAATCTGAAGTTCCTCTAACAGGTATTACAGTAAAGAAGGAAGAAGATTTTTCAGAATGGTACACTGAGTTATTAAATAAAGCAGAATTAGCAGATATTCGATATAATGTTAAAGGGTTCATTGTATATAGAGAATGGGCAACAATTACAATAAGAAAAATGTTTAAAAAAACAGAAGACCTACTAGAAAAAAAGGGGCACCTTCCCTTAACTATGCCTTCACTAATTCCTGAATCTAACTTTTTATTAGAAGCGCAACACGTCGAAGGGTTTGCTCCTGAAGTATTTTGGGTTACCGAAGCGGGTAGTTCGGGTAAATTACCAGAACGGTTAGCGTTACGTCCTACAAGTGAGACAGCACTTTATAAGATGTATGCGTTATGGTTAAGAAGCTATAAGGATCTGCCTTTTAAGAGATACTTATCTTGCCAAGTTTGGAGGTATGAAGGAAAAATGACGAGACCATTTTTTAGAGGTCGGGAATTTCATTGGATTGAATCTCATAATGTTTTCGCCACAATGGAAGATGCAATGAAACAGGTTAAAGAAGATATGGATTCAACCTACCAGATTCTTCAAGATGAGTGTTGTATTCCAATTATATTTTTTCAAAGACCAGAATGGGACAAATTTGCAGGAGCCGTTCATACCTATGCAGCAGATGCATTAATGGGTTCTGGGAAAGTATTACAGCTACCTTCGACTCATCTTTTAGGCCAAAATTTTGCTAAACCATTTCAGGTTAAATTTGTTGACAATGATGGAGAAGAGAAGTATGCTTATCAGACTTGTTATGGACCAGCTCAAAGCAGAAATTATGGTGCAATGATTGCTTATCTTGGGGATGATAAAGGTTTAGTGTTACCATTCGATTTAGCTCCAGTTCAAATCGTTATAGTTCCAATCTTTTTCAAAGGTAAAGAGAAATTAGTTTTGGATAAGGCAAGCGAAGTTTTTAAGCAATTAGAGGAGAAATATGTCGTTAAGATCGATGATCGGGACGAATCAGTTGGTAGCAAATTCTATTATTGGGAACTACGCGGAGTGCCTATTCGAATAGAAATTGGACCAAAAGATATTCAAAAGAAACAGTTTGTGGTCGTTAAAAGACATGATGGGCAAAAATTTATTATAAAAGAGACGGAATTAGTAAAAAGAATTGATGAAATTGCTCAAAACTATACTAATGAAATCAAAAAGAAATCCTTAGTGGATTTTGAATCTCAAATTGAATTAGTGTATGAAAAAGACTCCGCAATTCAGGCCATTAACAACGGAAAAATCGTCGCATGTGGCTTCTGCTCTATAGATTTTGATGGTGAAAAATGCGCAGAAGTAGTTGAAAAGGAAATTGGTGCGTTTGTTAGAGGTAAAAGAGTAGATGAGGAAAAGCATGAATTTGCCAACTGTTTGATTTGTGGGAAACCTGCTGGATGTACTGTCTACATCGCTAGAGCATATTAACTTATTATGATTTATTTGGATAATATTAAATTTATTTAAACACTATCATAAATAGCTTTTAAAGAAACATAGTGAATTTGATGGAAAATAAAGAAAAAGTGGTTGACATATTTAAGAGTAGTAAGAGTCCCCTAAGACCAGGAGATATTGCTGCTAAAAGTGGAATCGATTCAAAGGAAATTTCAACCATAATTAAAGCATTAAAGGAAGAAGGAAGGGTTTATTCACCTAAGCGCTGTTATTATGCCCTAAAAGAGTGAATTATTAGAGAAGTGCATATACCCTTTACAGGAACATTCAGATACAATTGGATATTTTAACGATAGACTATTTATTCTATAACATTTTTTTTGAAACACTTAGAAGTCAATTAATAGCCTTGACTCTGGAGAAACAGCACCCATGTTTGGTTATGAAATTCCTTTAGTCAATCCTATAAATTTTCGTTATAACCAGAGGAGTATGTCCTTTGATTTAGTGTTTCCTAAAAAATTTGGGAAGAAAAAGGTTTTCATCACAATTATTCCAAAAGAAATATTAAAAGGGGTAAATAAAAAAGAGTACAAAGATAATTATGAGCTTTTAATAGATATATACGATTTTATTTGTAGTATGAAATAAAGCAACCAAAAAAATAGACAAAATAAAGTTATCGTTCTGTGTAACCTATAAATCCCGCGATTAAAATTAATATTCCACCTGCTAAGCTACTAAATATTATTGCGATTATTCCTATGCCAACATACAAGAGCCAATTCATTGGTACTGGATTACCTGGTCTTATTACACTAAATAAAACTATAACTGCTAAAACAATAGATACTATAAGGATCGCAACTCTAGAATAATCATAATTTCTCTCATTAAATCCTAGTAAAGTCTCAATTAATGTAATTGCACCCCCAATCCCAGCCAATAATCTCATTAAATCTTCTTCTCTCATATTATATTCCCATTTTCTTATTTTTTCATTTTTTGTTCTTATGCTTGGCTATATATACTCTTCAAAAATAAATTTGATAATATAAAAGCAATTGGAATAACTTTTAATTAAAGAGAGAGAATACTATAAAACGCTTGACAATTTGCTTATTCATTTTACATTTATGAACAACTATTTGTGTGCTAAAATATCTTTTTTTGTGCTAAAAGAACATATTTTCATTTTTTGTTATCATTTAAATAAGAAATGTATTATATAATTAGATAGAAAACCCTAGGTGATAAAAATAGTCCTATCTAAATCTTCATTTTACATGATTGATGATTGTTTTATTAATTGGGATAAGGGAACTGGAGGTTATAATACGCCACCAATCATTGGATGTGTAATTTCTGATAAAGATGGGAAAAATATCGCTACTTTTGAGATATTTCATAATGCCTTAAATCATTTTATATTAGGAGAAGAAAGTAAAAATAATTCGTTTAATTCTGATTTAGTTCCTATGTATACGAGTGCAATAGAACTGCTCTCAGAGGAATTGCATATTGATAATTTACCTTATATCGATATAAAGGGTTCCAATATTAAATTACATATCATATTCAATTTTGAACATTTTACGGTTACTCTTTTCTTGCATCCGTCTGTTGATTTTGAGAAGTTAGAAAAAGTGACAAGGAATTACCTTTCAAACTTATTTGAAGAATTTAATGATGAATTTCAAGGATCAAAAGAAATAAGTTCAAAAGAATTTATATATTTTCTTGAGCGAGTTGGTTGGAACTGGTTGTTGAATCTAAATTATGAATATGTATCATTTTAGTTGAAAAATTAAAATGAAATTAAAATAACTTCTTTTTTATAATTTATAGATTTAAGTTGAATTATAGTTGCGTCAATATGTGAGGTTAGATAGAAAAATAAATTTCTTCCAATAACTTTTAACTTTATAATATTTTTATTCTTTAAGGATATTTTTTAACTTTTTGATTATGGGAATTAGGGGATACTCCTATGAACGAGTCATAGGAAGTCATATTATATTAATAGGGACTATTGTAGGGCTTTTGGTTTTAATTGCATCCATTATTCTCTATATATCTTGGGACCCTACATTCAGCTTTATGACACATTGGATTAGTAATTTAGGAATAGGTCCTAATGGATCGAGTAGTTTATTTAATGGAGGAATGATTTATGCAGGTATTATGATTTGGTTTTATAGTCTTATATTAGCTCGATATCTTCATAAAAATGGCGCATTAAAATTGTTAATTATTATTTGTTTCGGATGTGGATTAGTGTTAGGTGTTGGACTTCTTCTTACAGGAATTTTTCCAATGGAATTGGTCTTTGGTATGCATAATATTGCTGCAGGATTATTTTTCTATGGAGGCATGTTCAGTTGTATGTTTTATGGAATTACTGCTTACATCACTCCAAACATCTCTAAATTTTACGCAGCATCGGGTTTCTCAGCAGCGATGATTTTTCTCCCTTATCTTATACTAAATTTGTTGCCAATTTATATAGGGATCATAAAGTTAGCAGAATGGGCTGTATTTTTTGTGGTTCCTTTCTGGGTCATGTCTCAGGGCTTTTTAATGTTACTTGGTAAGTGAGGCTTATTTTGATATTATTAAATCCAAACATTTAAGAAAATTATTTCTTTTCCTTTCAAAAAGGAATAATATAAGGATTATTTATGGAAAGTTTCATTCGACCACTTTCAGAAGAATTTAAGAGTATTTATTTTATAGAAGGTGAAAGAAATGCTCGCTATCCTTATTCACATTCGATGATATTTGGAGATTATTTAATTGATACGGGGATATCTCCAAAACGGTTAAGAAAAGTTATTAAATCTTTCCAAATTAACCATGTGCTTTTAAGTCATTGGCATGAGGATCATATCTCTGGCAACTATTTAATTAAGAATAAAAGATTTTATTGTCATGAAAAAGACAAACCAATTATCGAAGATATCAGTAAAATGAATTTATATTATAATACTGAAAATACTCCAGTTGGTGAGGAATTAAAAAACCTACTTGATGTATTGCGAATGCAAAATACTTTTGTGGATTATACTATAGAAAATGATCAAACATTTCAAATATCAGCTGATTTAGATTTGCAAGTAATACATACACCTGGTCATACAGCGGGTCACTGTGGTTTTTACGAGAAAAACTCAAAAATTTGTTTTTTTGGAGATATAGATCTTACAAAATATCCATATTATGGAAGTATTGACGCATCATTAATAGAATTCGAACATTCAATCGAGATACTAGAGAATTTGGACATTGAAATTGCGGTCACAGGTCATAAAAATCCAATAATTGGTAAATCAGAAATTAAAGAAGAGTTTGAAAGATATAAATTGATCCTCAAACAGAGAGATGAGAGGATATTAATGAGATTCAGAGAATTTGATAAACCAATTAATTCAATCGATCTTCAAGGTCAGAACCTTATCTATACAAAGTATACTATCTTCAAAAATTTCGAATTAATAAGTGAAATATTGATGCTGAATAAACATTTTGAAAAATTAGAAAAAGCTGGGCAAATAATTAAAGAAAAAAATGGATTTATCCTCAATTAATACAAATTAAGATTTTTCTTTATCTTTAGCTAACTTTTCAAGTTTGCTTGGCATTCCTTCATCATGAGAAACTGATTCTGGAAGCTTCCTCATGATCTCTTTGATATTTATTCCTCTTTTTTGAAGAGTTCCTTTTCTTATCCAATATACAATTGCACCTATACCTGTGAATGGAAAGACAATTATAGCAATAATTGCACCTGCATCTGGATCAGTAAATAGAAGTAACAAAAATAACAAAGAAAATATCGCACCAAGACTTCCAATAATTTTTAATGAAGTGGGAGAGGGTTTAAAACCTGCATTTTCATGCCATTCTGGAAACTTTTTTTTAAAGATGATTGCACCGATACAAAGTGGGATTTGAATAATTAACACCACTACTCCAACAATTGCACTCAAAAGTGCAGCTGCTATTTCAATTGTTATACTTGAATCAAGTGCTGTCAATAGAGGTATAAATGTTATTAGGAAAATCATTCCCACAACCAATAGAAGTGTTAGAGCATGAATGGGTGTCTTTTGTTTTTCATGAACTTTAGAAAATCTTTTTGGAAAGAGAAATTCTCGGCTGATCATTAAGATATCTCTAGAATAAGCCATATAGGATGGATGTATGGTAGAGGCTATAGCAATAGCAATAAGGATAGCCATAAAAACAACCATACCTTGGGGAAGTAAGCTCCCAGTTAAAATAATCTCTATAACTGTTCCAACTGGAGCATTCCATGGTTGAATTCCTGCAACCATTAAAGCTTGTAGAGTATATAATGTAATTAATAGAATAAAACTAATAAATAAGGCTCTTGGGATATTTTTTCTGGGATTTTTAACCTCCCCAGCAACATCTAATATTAAAGTAAACCCCACATAGGAAAAGAAAAAAACCAAAGCTGCAAATAGCACGGGACTTAAACCTAAAGGGAAAAAGTTAGTAAAGTTTGAAGGATTAAATACTGGGATTGCTGCTACAATAAATATCACCATTACTAAAATATCACCTAAAAGAGTAATAATCAATTCGACTAATCCCGAGAATTCGATTTTAATCCAATTTAGAAAGTAAAAAGCAACCAATACTAATAACCCAATAACTATTACAAATATCATTTCCATTTCAGCAGGAATTAGGAAAGCATCAGCCAAGAATACACCAAAAGTAGTCGCTAAATATGCTAATGTAGACCCTACCGCTAAAATAATTAGCCATACTGCCATAAAGCCTCCAAATCCACCTAAAATTCTGCTGCTTATGACATAAGAACCCCCAGCTACAGGAAAAGCTGACCCCAGATAAGCTGAAATATAAGCGACAAAGATTGCCGGTATAACGGCAATTAAATATGCGAGAAACATAGCTGGTCCAGTCCTAGAAAGATAAGCAGCCGGATTCACCCATATTGAAGCTCCAATTACCATCCCTACAATGATGAAAATAGCCATCGGTAAATTTAAACCACGTTTTAATTCTTTATCTTCAACCATAATAACTTTACACTTATGTCTAATTTGCTAATAAATGTATTCGATAAAATATCAAATTATATCATTTTTAGATTAGATTCTATTTAAACTTTTAATATTTTTTAAAATTAGGTACGGTTATGAATGAAATACGATGTAAATTCAATTTTTCAGAATCGTTTGTTTAATCTCTCAAGTAAGTTCTTCTTTCGTTGAAGTTTCTTTTTTAATTGATTTAAAGCGTCTTCGACAGCAAATTCATAGAGGGATATGCCTTTATTATTCGCTCCATTTATCACCTCAAAAGTTTTATCAGTTATTTTTGATTTAATGAATTCGAAGATTTCATCAGCATTTTTAGCTACTTTATTAACCAAGATTGCTAAAACTTCCCCCGCATTAGCAACAAAATCAGGAAAAGCAATAATTTCTTTCTCTTTTAAAGTATCCACGATGCCCTTTTCATATGGGATATTAGCAGCGGGAACAATTGCGATAGCATCAATCCTATCTACATTATGTTTATTAATTACATCAGGACGTGCTCCTGGAATTATGAAGTCTGTTCTATAATCTTTAGAAATTTCAAAGAGCTTTTCTTTTTCGAGGTGTAGCACATTTTTACTTTCAAATTGATTAACTAAATCATCACCATAACACTGTTTAAGTTTTAGTAATTCTTGAATATCAAATCCATCATCATCAAAAATTGCGCCTTTGATGGTGGATAACCCGGTCAATATAAAGCCCAGCTCATCTAAAGCTATAGCTAAAGCAGTACCTACTTTCCCAAATCCTTCTAAAATAACTTTGGGTTTTTTATCGGTATCTCTTTGAATTGGAGAAATCTTGCTGAGATTATGATAAATTACCTCTAAGCAGTTTACTACCCCATATCCAGTAAATAACTCTTCCACAGGAATTTCATGCTTTTTTAATCCGATTGCTTTAGGAGCAAGATTAGGAATTCCCATGATGTTAAATATTTTAAGTAAATCACGGTCATCTGTACCCATATCGGGTCCAGGATAATAAACATCATTTTTAACATACGTTTCAATCGCATTAGCAAAACCAGTTAGTAAGATATTCTTACTTTCTGTATCGAGAGGATCTCCCCAAATTCCTGCCTTAGCACCACCTACTTTGAGCCTATAAGCACAAAATTTCAAGGACATGGCTCGAGCTAATCGTATCATTTCATCTAAAGAGATATCCGGTGCAAGTCTTACACCACCAGCAGGTATGCCATTTACTGTATTATCTATAACTAATACCGCGTTAAGATTAATAGAGGGATTTTTAAGAATAATTATCTCTTCTGGCCCAATATCGTCTAAGAGAGAATAATCTTTTATATTGAAATTCATCTTAATGTCTATTTGATCAACTTTAAAATTGTAATATAGTTAATTCTTAATTAAGTTAATATTAAATCTTAATCATATTTTTGATTATTATGTAAATAAGTCGATTTAATTACAAAATTTTTTTAATATCATTAATTTTGATTCTTATGGATAATAAACAGCCAATATTATTTGAAGCCTATCCAAATTTGGAAGGCAAGGTCCCTTGGATTCCAATTCTAACAAATATTCCTACTAATATTGATCGTTTAACAGAATTAGAGAAGCATTTTGGGATAAATAATGGAAGAATTTATATTAAACGAGATGATAAAAATCATCACATTTATGGTGGGAATAAACTTAGAAAATTTGAGTTTATTTTTGGGAAAATTTTAAAAAATAAAAAGAAGGCAGTGGTGACTAATGGTGGAATTGGGACTAATCATGGGTTAGCGTGTGCGATTGTCTGTAAACAAATGAAACCCCCTCTTAAATGCCAATTATATCTTTTTAACCAACCAATAACATGGCATGTTCAAAGATCATTACTGTTATTGAATTATTTTGGTGCTAAAATCCATCTTGGAAAGGGAGATATCGGTACTTTCGTTAAGTTTCTATTTTTTAAACTACTACATCCTAAATACTTCCTGATGTTTCCGGGAGGATCCCCTTTATTTGGAATAGGCTCACCATTAGGTACAGTTGGTTTTGTTAACGCAGCTTTTGAATTGAAAAAGCAAATAGGGGAAGGAATAATACCTGAACCAGATATAATATTTGTAGCAGGTGGTTCAGTAGGTACAGCTGCAGGACTTATTGCTGGTTGTAAGTTAGCGAAGTTAAAAACAAAAATACATGTTGTTGCTGTGTATACTGATTTAACCTCAAATCCATCCTCTGTTAAGAAGAATTCTAATAAAGTTATTAAGTATCTAAGAAAGAAAGACAAATTCCTTCCAAATATAGAAATAACAGAATCAGATTTTGAATTTATTACCGGATATTTGGGAACGGGTTATGGTACTAAAACAAAAAGAGGACAAAATGCTGTTGATAAAGTATATGAGATAGAAGGAAGCAGAAGAGATTTTAAACTTGAAACAACTTACACCGGAAAAACAATGGCTGCAATGTTTGATTACTTGAACCAAGAAGAAAATAAAAACAAAATTACCTTATTTTGGAACACCTATAACTCAAATGATTTAGATGAGTATCTTAGAGAAACTAATTT
>RDOE01000074.1 GCA_011364975.1 Promethearchaeota archaeon
ACAATGAAATAAGTCGGAAGAAATAATTTTACAAAAAAGTCTTTTAACGAAAAATGCAAGCTCCAATTTGGTCTTATGCTTAAAAAGAGAAAAAGAAGTATAATACACATGAGTGGGAAAACATTTCAAGATTTAATAAATGAAGTTCATTCTAAAGGAATTTGCCAAATGTGTGGGGGCTGTGTTAGTTTCTGTAGCTCAGCAGAATATGGAGTAATAGGATTTAAAGATACAAATTCGCCCCCAGAATTCATTAATAAAGAAAATTGTTTAGAATGCGGAATATGTTATCAAATTTGCCCTCAAACTCATGTTTTAGATGATAACCTAAATAAAAATTTTAACTTCTTGGAAGAAAGTTCCCTGTTATTAGGAAATTATATAGAAATGTACTCAAGTCAAACGACTGATAAGGACTTTTTAAGGTTAGGGACTGATGGAGGGGTTGTAAATTCTCTAATCAATTTTTTGATAGAGAAAAAAGATATTGATGGGGCAATAGTAGCAAAGAGTAATGCCCCCTTTTCTCGAGAGGCCATATTTATAAATAATAGGGAATCCTTAATTGAGGCTTCAGGTTTGATGTTAGAGATATCACCACAGTCGGAAGGGATAAGCCAGTTTTGCACATATACGCAATCGCTTCCAAAACTAAGTCATTACAAATTTAAAAAGTTAGCAATTGTTGGAACACCTTGTCAAATTTATACAATTAGATGTATGCAAGATTTGGGTGTAACACCATCAGAAAATGTAGAGATCTGTCTAGGACTATTTTGTTATGAAAATTTTATATTTGATAATAATAATAAGCACCAATTTGAAGAAAATTTTAACATTCAATTTCAAACCATTGAAAGGATAAACATTAAAGATTCTTTAATTGTTAAGTTAAAAGATAGCAATGGAGGGCATAAAGTCGTCAAAATTCCTTTCCATCACTTAAAAGAGTACGTACGACCAGCTTGTAATGCATGTAGCGACTTTACAAATATTTATGCGGATATTTCTTTTGGAGGGTTAGGTTCTAAAGATAAATTTACCACAGTAATCACTCGAACCGAAAAAGGTCAAAAATTATTCTTGAAAGCGTTAAACTCGGGAATTATAACCTCTGTTGATTTGGAGGAAGAAAAAAAGAATAACATAAAAGCTCTGGTCACTCAATTTGCGCAATCAAAAAAGAAGCGAAAAGAAAATTATATTAATAATTTGAGGTAGGAATAGATGAGTTATTTAAAAAATCCAAAAATAACGCGAAAACAAGGTAAGAAAACTAAGCATCAAAAGGAATTAGAGTCTTTACCGGTTATAAATCGCTTTAATGAGAACGTTATTTCTAATGAGAAAGATGTTCAGGAATTCGAAGACGAGATTAATAATGAGGAAATAAATTCGACTATTCGAAAAATTTATGAACCAAATTTAAGAAATCTCTTAACAAGATGTTATGGGATTGGAAGATAATATTCTTAAAAGCGGTATATTATGGGATTGTACCACTTGCAATACCTGTCTTCAAAATTGTCCAGAATTAGTTAGTTTTGCTGACCTTGTTCGTAATGCAAGATATAAAATGAGGAAACTATATAATCAAACACCTCAAGATTTCTTTGCTCACGAGGGAATTTTTTTAACTATATCAGAAATAATGAGTAAGGAAGGCATAAAACCCACTAAAAATCTGGAATGGATTCCTGAAGGATGTGAAATCACTGATAAGGGAAAAATATTATATTTTATGGGGTGCATCCCTTTTTTCAATTTTGAATTTAGAGATTTAACTCCAATTGCAGCGGGTTCATTAAAGTTAATTCACAGTATTGAAAAAGAACCGATTGTAATTCTTAAAGATGAGATTTGTTGTGGTCATGATTTATACTGGGGCCATGGTAAACTTGAAACTTTTATTCGATTAGCAAGGAAAAATTTTGAGTTATTTAAAAATGCAGGAGTTTCTAATATTATAACTTCTTGTGCGGAATGTTATCGAACTTTAAAATTTGATTATCCCAAGATTTTTGATGATTTTGATGAAAAATTTAAAATTTCACATTTAATTGAATATGTTTACGAAAATTGGAAGCAAAACAAAATAAAGTTTAAAAGACCAAACGGAAATAATGGATTAATTCGGTTTAGTTATCACGATCCATGTAGGCTAAGTAGATTTTTACCAAGAGAAAATAAAATTTTAGATAACTTACGAGAGATTTTCGACCATTTAAAGCAATATGGATATGAGTTTAACGAGATGGAACATAATAAACAAGACTCATTATGTTGTGGAGTAAGTTGTTGGATGAACTGTAATGAAAGCTCAAAAGCATTAAGGTACAAACGTTTATTAGAAGCAAAATCAGCAGGTAATATGTTAGTTAGCTCTTGTCCTAAGTGCTTAATCCATTTGTCTTGTGCTCAATCTGATTTTAATGATGTATCTAC
Source organism: Promethearchaeota archaeon (assembly GCA_011364975.1). Taxonomy (GTDB): domain Archaea; phylum Asgardarchaeota; class Lokiarchaeia; order Sigyniarchaeales; family SOKP01; genus SOKP01. The sequence goes on from RDOE01000074.1 coordinate 2,446, forward strand.
AATCGAGATTATAGACTTTGCTGAATTCTTAATAAATTCAATCGATTTTTTATAAAGTCAGATAAAAAAGATAGGTAAAACAAGTTGGAAGGCTCAGTTCTTGTGGTAGGTGGTGGAGTTGCGGGTATCCAGACTTCTTTAGATTTAACAGAATTAGGGTTTAAGGTTTATCTAGTGGAGAGAACCCCATCAATTGGAGGACGGATGGCGCAATTAGATAAAACATTCCCAACATGTGATTGCTCACTATGTATTCTTGCCCCAAAGATGGTTGAAGTTTTCAGAAACCCCAATATTGAATTATTAACCTACCACGAAATTCGTAAGGTTATTGGAGACCCTGGAGGATTTACAGTGACTCTCCTCAAAAAGCCTCGTTATATAAATGAGAATAAATGTAAAGGATGTGGGGATTGTGCCACAAAATGTCCTAAAATTGAATTCCCTAATTATTTTGATATGAATTTATCAAAACGAAAATCAATATATATTCCATTTCCTCAAGCAGTTCCACCAATTTATTTAATTGATGCTGAAGTTTGTCTAAAACTGACGAGAGATGTATGTGGCGTATGCAGCAAGATTTGTAAAGCAGAGGCTATTGAATTCGATCAAAAACCCATGGAGTTTGACATAACAGTTGGAGCGATCGTAATAGCAACGGGTTTTGATATGTTTGGTGAAGATTTATCTCCAAGATGGGGTTATCGATTCGAAAATGTAGTAAATGGTTTAGAGTATGAACGAATATTATGTGCATCCGGACCGTTTGGAGGACATGTTTTGCGACCAAGCGATCAAAAGGAACCAGAAATAATCGCCTTCATTCAATGTGCTGGTTCCAGGGATTTAAATGAAAGAGTCCCTTATTGTTCAAGTGTTTGTTGTACATATATTGCCAAAGAAGCAATTATCACTAAGGAACATTCTGATAACTCTCAATGTTATGTATTTCGGCATGACCTTAGAGCGTACGGGAAAAATTTCTATGAGTTCACCCAACGAGCTCAAAACGAGTATGGAGTAAAATATATTCAAACAAAAATAAGCAGGATAACTGAGGATTCCGAAACTAAAGATTTAATTATTCATTATGAAAACTTAAAGACAGGTGAGTTTGGTGATTTTAGAGCCAATTTGGTTGTTTTAGCTACACCTTTAGTTCCTTCCAAAGGGACTAAGGATTTGGCCAAGATTTTGGATATTTCTCTTGATAAATATGATTTTTTTAAAGAAAGAACCTATTTTAACAAATCACTCTCTTCTCGAGATGGCATCTTTTTATGTGGCTTTTGTCAAGGACCAATGGATATTCCAGAAACTGTTGCTGATGCAAGTGGAGTAGCTTCTCAAGTAGCTGTTCTATTGAATTCAGTAAAATATACTCAAATCGAAGAAAAGGTTTATGAACAACCAGAAAAAGAAGTAAAAATTTCGGATGTTCCAAGAATAGGTGTTTTAATTTGTCACTGTGGGATTAATATTGGAAAATATGTTGATATTCCAAAAATTGTTGATTATGTGAAAACCTTACCAAATGTTGTTCATTGTGAAAATAATTTATACTCTTGTAGCTCAGATTCTCAAATAAGAATAAAGCAATTAATTAACGAGTTTAATTTAAATCGATTTATTGTAGCATCTTGTACTCCAAGAACTCACGAGGCTTTATTTCAGGAAACATGTCAAGAAGCAGGATTAAATAAATACCTATTTGAAATGGTTAATATACGGGATCAATGTTCCTGGGTTCATATGACTGAAATTGAAGCCGCAACCGAAAAAGTAAAAGATTTAATTCGAATGGCTGTCGCAAAAGCTAGGTTACTCCAATCTGAAAAAGAAGAAACCTTAAAAATAACACCCACAGCTTTAGTAATAGGTGGTGGGATTTCAGGAATAACAGCAGCCTTAAATATTGCTAACCAGGGATTTAAAGCGTTTCTAATTGAGAAAGAAGATCTTTTAGGAGGAAATTTGAATTATCTTAACATTTTATATCCAATTCAGCAGAAGGCTTCCCAATTTTTACAAGAAATAATAGAGAAAGTGCAGAATAATCGTAATATAACGATATTTTTAAATTCAAAAATTCAAACCATTCGAGGGTATTTAGGCAATTACGACGTCCAAATTGTGGATTTTAATAATAATCTCTCCGATTTAAAAATTGGTACAATAATTGTAGCGACAGGCGGCAGAGAACACAAGCCTTTTGGCGTTTTTCAATATGATGGTAAAAACGATACAATTATGACCCAATTAGAATTAGAAAGTCGATTAAAAAATGAAGATAAAGAATGGTTAAAAGAGATTAGCAGAATCACAATGATTTTATGTGTTAATTCAAGGCAAAGGGAAGGAATTACATATTGTTCAAACATCTGCTGTGCAAATGCAATAAAAAATGTAGAACTTCTTAAAAAGATAAAATCTGACCTTGAAATAATTGTACTTTACAGAGATATACAAATGGCAAAAAAAGAATTTGAAGATTATTATCGCGACCGAAGAAAAAGTGCCATATTTTTAAGATACGATTTAGAATATCTTCCAACTATAATAAAAAAAAAAAAGAAACCAGTTAAATATGAAATTCAGTTATTTGATTTAAATTTGAAAGAGACTGTTGAATTTGATACAGATTTAATTATCTTATCAACACCTATGGTCCCTTCAGAAAATCCAGAAGAATTGGCAAAGCTCCTTAAAGTTCCTTTAGAAAAAAGCGGTTTTTTTTTAGAAGCCCATGTAAAATTACGACCATTAGATTTTGCCACAGACGGAATATTTTTATGTGGATGTGCTCAATGGCCAAAAAATATTCAAGATTCTATATCCCAAGCAAATGGTGCTGCTGGAAGAGCTGGGAAGTTTTTAGGAGCAAAAGAAATAAAAACATCAGGGATAATTTCAGAAGTCATAGAAGAAAAATGTATTGGATGTGGAAAATGCGAAACTCTCTGTCCTTATAAAGCAGTAGAACTTATCGATATTATGATGGAATTTGAAGAAGTGAGTTTTATAATCAAGAAATCTTACATTAATCCCGCATTATGCAAGGGATGTGGTACATGCGGAGCCAATTGCCCGGTAAGAGCAATTTCTGTAAAACATTACGACTTTGATCAAATTACAGCAATGATAGATACATATTTATTAGAAAAAAGTTAAAAAGAATCGTAATCGTAATTATAATGTTAAAAAGCACACAAGAAAAGCATCAAAAGGTATTTACTCCGAAAATCTTAGTATTTTGTTGTAATTGGTGTAGTTACGCTGGTGCAGACTTAGCAGGAGTTTCAAGATTTCAATATCCTCCTAATATTCGAATTATTAGAGTCATGTGTTCGGGGAGAGTAGCTCCTTCTTTTATATTAAAAGCCATTGAAGATGGTGCTGATGGTATTCTTGTAACGGGATGCCATATTGGAGATTGCCATTATATTTCAGGTAATGAAAATGCAAAAGAACTATTTGAGAGGTTATATAACGTAGTTATTAAACAATTAGGAATTAACGAAAAAAGGGTGAGACTAGAATGGGTTAGTGCTTCTGAGGGAAAAAGATTTGCAGAAGTAGTTACAGAATTTACTCGAGAAATAACGATTTTAGGACCCTTGAATGTTATCTAATTTTTTACTAGAATATTCAATTTAAAAATAATTTCTCATTACATTTTTTATAAATTTTTCATTACTAATTTATATGTCTGAGAGCGAGAAGAAAATAGAAGATTTTGTTCAGCAATTTATGGCAGAAGAAGGCTTAAAAGGCAAGGCTCGTCGAATAAAGATTGCCAAAATTGTGAAAGAAGTAGGATTTGATAAGCAGAAAGTCAAAGTTGCCCTTCTTCGCTCAACTATAACAGAACGAATCAAGCATGAATAAGCATTTACTTTAAGCTGACAGACATGAATAATTTTCATAAAATTTTAATGAAATTTAATATAAGTAATAAATTTAGGATATAATTTTTTAGAGGTACTATAATTGCTTGATATAGAGTTATTTCGAACAAATCTTCAACAAATAATTGAATCCGAAAAAAAGCGGTTTAAGGATCCAGCAATTGCTCAGATGGTTTATGATCTTGATGTGGAGTATCGAACAATTACTACCGAATTACAACAATTAAGCTATGAGAAAAACAAAATTAATGAAAATATTGGCAACTTAATGAAACAAGGTAAAAAACAAGAAGCAGATAAACTGAAAAAGGAAGCATCTGATTTAAGTGGAAAGATAACCCTATTAAGTACAAAAGAGAAAACCGTTCTTGAGAAAAGAGAGGAGGATAGATATAGGGTGGGCAATTTATTACATGAGTCTGTTCCTTTAGGAGAAGGTGAAGAATCTAATGAGATTATAAGAACTGTGGGAAAATTACCTACGTTTAATTTTTCTCCTCTTTCCCATGTGGATTTAATCACATTAATAGATGGCGCTGATACTAAAAAAGCATCTGAGTTAGTAGGGTCACGCTTTTATTACCTAAAGGGTGATATCGTCTCGTTGAACCTTGCCCTAATCCAATATGCATTATCGAAAATGATTAACAAAGGGTTTACTCCCTTGTGGACTCCATTTTTCATTAAATATGACATTATTAAAGCTGCAGCTGAACTTGCAGATTTTGAAGAACAACTATATAAAATTCAAGATGAAGATTTGTTTATGATTGCTACCTCAGAACAATCATTAGCATCGTTCCATTATGATGAAATTATTGAACCAGAGCAATTACCCATTAAATATGTGGGTGTATCTTCTTGCTTTAGAAGGGAAGCAGGATCTCATGGAAAAGACACTCTCGGCATTTTTAGAGTACATCAATTTGAGAAAGTGGAACAATTTGTGTTCTGTTCTCCGGAAGATTCTTGGAATATATTTGAAGAATTAATTCAAAATGCGGAGGAGTTATACAAAGAATTGAAAATTCCATATAGAATAGTTAATATTGCTTCTGGTGAGTTAAACGATAACGCTGCAAAAAAGTATGATTTGGAAGCGTGGTTTCCTGGTTCTAAAACTTATAGAGAATTAGTTTCATGCAGTAATTGTACCGATTATCAAGCAAGGAAGTTAAAAGTAAGAATGGGAATCGTGGGATCTAATCAAAAAAAGCAAGTAGTTCATACCTTAAATTCCACCGCGGTAGCAACTGAGCGTACTATTTGTTGTATACTAGAAAATTATCAAAATAAAGATCACTCTGTTAAAATTCCAGAGGTTCTTCAAAAATATATGAATGGAAAAAAAGTTATTAACGCTATAAATCAGGAGTAAAAAGATGAAAGAAGTAGAATTAGCAGAATTTGAAACCTTTTATAAAGAACGTCTTGACTCAATATTTTCCAAAATAAAAAAGATTGTTAAAAAACAACTAGCAGAAATTAGAGATAACCTTATTGAAGTTAAAGTTTGTATGGATCATTTCCTTGAAAAGGGTAAAGAAAATCTTGATGAAAAATCCCTTAAGTCTTTACATTTCTTTTCAGACAGGATTAGAAAAGAAATTGATGGTGTGGAGGTTCCTGATGAAGATATAAATTATAATAATTTATATGAATTATTGAATTCTATAAAGAAGTTGTTTATAAGTATCCAAGATATTGCTAAGAAATCACTACCAAAATTTAAAAAGCAAACTCAAGCGGAAATCAAAGAGTTGGAGTATATTACACGAAAATTAGGCACTAAGCAAAAAAAGTTAGATGAGTTTCTTAGAAAAAATTATAATGAATTACGAGAGGCAGAAAAATTACTGGAAAAAGTGGATAAAATGGAGAGCTTAAAGAATAATATCGAAAATGCGAAATCAGACTTAGATAAGTTTGAAAAGGATTTAAAGGATAGAAAAGAAGAGCAAGAACGTCTAATAGAAAAACTAAAAGTAATCGAAAAGGATGAGCTATTTAATGAACTCGATAAGGGAGAAAAAGAATTAATTAATTTACGAATGGAAATAAATGATCAATTTGGATTTAAAAAAGCATTAAAGAAACTTAAATTTGAATTAGAAAAAGAGACAATTCATATATCAAATATTGACCATATTTTTATCTGGGAATTTTTGAAAAAACCCATCTCTACTTTATTAAAAGAACCACCTAATTTACCAAAATTAACAAGCCTTTTAGTTCAATTAAGGCATGTCTTAGAGGAAAATAAACTCAATCTTAAAACAGAAACTAAAGATAAAACTATTGAGCAAATTAATACAATATTTCAACAAAAAAAGATTAATGAAGATCTAGAGAAATATAGAAAAATTAGAGGCAATATTAAGGAAATTCAGGAAAAGATTAAGCAATCAGGTCTATCAATACAACGAGAAGACGTAAAGAATCAAATCTCTGTGAACACTGCGAAAATTGAGCATTTAGAAATTGATTTTGATAGAAAAAATAAAGATTATATGAAGTATTTGAACTCAATGAAAACCGAGAGAGAATCATTTCAAAAAATTGTCAGTGAAGTATTAAATGAAGAGATTAAGATAAAAATAACATTCAGCTTTTAATAAAGATCATTTAATTTTTTTAATCTCAAAGATTCTATTATCCCGTGTACCTTTTTTATACAAAGTGAGCTTTAAGTTGCTCTTAAGAAACTTATAAGTCTCACTATTTTCTAAATTAAAAATCTTCAAATATTCAAAAGCCAATATTAAATCTTGTTTTAGATCGATATCAAATCCTGCCCGAAATGAATCATAAATAGCATAGTTCAAGCCTTTAATACGCGCTTGATTTAGTAATGCTACAAAGGAAGGTAATTGTGGTTCAGAAAAATAGGTTGGTATTAAATTAGGTGGTTTTCTTCCCAAAATGGAAATTCCTCCAGAATGAATAGCTGGACAAACCACAAGGTCATGAATCTTCAATAGATCGTTAATTTCCTTAAAATTTGTTTTAGAAATTAATACAACGTCTAAAAATGTAAAAATAGTTGATTTGGCATTGTATCGAGAAACAGCAATCGTATTTAAATCTTGAATAACTTGATCAAATTTTTTTCGTGGAGTACTCATTTCTTCTTTAATCCCTAATAATCCATATTCGCGAGCTAAACTGAGAATCTCATCACTATTACAATACACTATTTTAGGATCAAAACAATCAAGTAAACTAACCTTTTCTGCTAAATCTTTAAACATCGCAATAGTTAATTCCTTAAGTAATTCTTTTGAGAAGCAGTCCCTTAATCTTGATTTGGTTCTAGATAAAGGGGCGATAGGGATTAATAATGTACTCATTATGAAAGTTAGGTAAATTTAGAATAAAAATCTTTTAATTTAAGAACTTAAATAATATTATTTTAAAGAATTGAGAATCTTTATTGATAAATTCTCAAAAACAGTATCAACATTGGTATTTAGTTTAGCTGAGGTTTCAAAATACTCCACATTAAACTGATTTATCTTCTTATCGAGTTTTTCCTTGTTAATTTTCTTTTCAAGGTCAAGTTTATTACCTACAATAATGAAAGGAATATCTCCACTCAACTCTTTTATTTTTGAAACCCAGAAATCGATATTTTGCAAAGTTGAAGGAGCATTCAAATTAAAAATGACCATTGCACCTACAGCTTGAGTAAAATAATATTCGTTACTAAATAACTTATCATGCTGTCCACCCAAATCCCAAAAGTACAGTTTAAATCCTTTGGCTTGAATATCTTTTTTTAATTCTTCTTTTTTCAACTCTAGCTTATCGATAATATTCTTTAGATCGATTTCTTTTACTAGAAAATTAGCTCCTACTGTTTGATGATACTCCTCGCTAAATTTATCATCAACATATCTTGCTAATAAACTTGTTTTACCTACACCCGGATCACCGCATAAGATTACTTTCCCCCTATAAGACACTTAAACTCCCCTAAATAAAATAATCTTTACTTTTTTTTTATCTTATGTATTAAAATCTTTAATTCAGATTTAAATATATTTTTCATTATTTTTTACTAGATTGAACGATATTTAGTTATATAACTTACTACTTATGAAGGATATTGTGCTTTTTTAGTAGTAAGCTGTATCTCTTTTGTTTCAGAACTTATAAAATGTTTAAATAAATGTTCATATCCTATAGTCTGTTTTCTTTTTCCATTTTCAAGCCATATTCCTGAAGTATATTCTGGAGCTTCCTTCACTTGATCTAAAGTCGTAAGCAAAAAGTCATTATCTGTAATCAATAATCCAAAAGGAATAACATTATCTCCTTCAATAGAATGAATTATAACCTTAATTTTTAGTAATTTTTTTATTTCTTCTTTTAACATCTCATTATATTTTAAAGCTAAAATTACGTTAATCTCGGAGGAAAATTTTTTATTCCAGATATCTTTTAAAATCCAATCATAACCGCCCAATTCTTCCATTAATAGATCAGGAGTTATGATGAAAAAAATTCTATTTTTTGCAACACTGATTAAATCTTTGATTTTTTTCCGAATTTTATCTTTAGAACTGATTGACCATACCCTTGGTTCGGATTCTTCTTGATCTACTTCTAACTCACTGATAGCTTTTTCTAATAGGATTGTGTCATCAATTTTATTTTTAAAATCTTCCCTAATTGATTTGAATATATTTTCTATAGGAATTATTTGATAATTAGCCCCACGCTTTACTGGTTCTTTCTGTATAAAGCCTTTTTCTATTAATCTATTTAAGCTATCATAAACACGTGCTCTATCCACCCCAGAATATTTAGCAATATCTGCAGGACTTAACACTTTATACTTTGCCATAGTCAGGAGTACCTTGGAATCATTTTTAGTAAACCCCAGAGATTGGAGTGCCTCTTCTAACTCGGCTTCATCGAACTTTTTAGTATCACGGCTTAATGTCAAGGTTAGGATCATTACTATTTTTACGTATTAAATAATTAATTCCAAAATTGATATTTTAATTTTTATATTTCACATTTTTTGTATTTACTAACTATAAAATGGGAATTTTTATTCATGGCTTGATATTTTTACTAAATTCTTTGAATCTTTTTTCCCGATCTTTAATATATTTCTTTACGGGCCGAATAATTAAATAAAGTCCTCCTTGATAAGTTTTATACCCATGAAGCACCTTCCCAATTTTTGAACCAAAATAATACCAAAAAAGATATGATATAGATAGGAATACTGAAATGCTTTCCATACCTGGTTGAGGAATGATATTATAATCTAGCCCAAAAAGTATAAAGGAATTCCATAGGTAATATTTTCCTGGTTCACTGCTGGGTAAATCAATCCAAGGGAGCCCATTTAGAAATTTAATATTAAAGAAATCATTATAAATTAAGATTTCAATTCCCCAGATTGAAACTAAATAGAAAAATGCCAGAAACACGATCCAATCCTTATTTCGTCGACGCAGATATTTTCTATAAAGATAAGAATTAACCCATCCAATCGAAAAACTAATGATTAAACTCTCAATATAACCCATTATTATTCACTCTCCAACCAGTTGTTTGAAATATACCAATCTATGGTATCTTTTGTGGCAGATCTATAATCTGGATATTTGAATTTAAAGCCCAATTCTTTGATTTTCTTATTCGAGAAGAGATATTGGTGTATCGTATATTCTGTCATCGGAGTATCAACAGGTGGTCTTGAATTTAATGCACGGGCTTTTTTCTCTTTTCTTTCATTTAATTTATAAAGCCATTTTGAAAATAATTTGTAAAATGGCCACCAAATAGGAAAATTAAAGTAAGGTATATTTAGAAGATTCGCAGCATATTCCATGAAATCTTCTTGAAGGCAAGGGTCAATTACGAGATTATAGGCTTCACCTATTGATTCATCTTTTTCCGAGAGAAAAAGAGCTGACCTTACTAAATCTTCAACATGAATCATAGGCATAGCTAAACGCTTTCTTTTAGGATATATATGGATACCAGGACCAAGTCCTGATTTATTTATGAGTTGAAACACGTGTAACATCCCGTATATTTGATAGGGCCCTATTATTGGTGCGGGTCTAATAATAGACGCTCTTAAATCTTTTTCTCTGATAAATTCTTTTAGCACTAGTTCTTGTTCCATTTTACTAATACTATAATTATTTGGGGGATTGTATGGTTCTGTTTCATTAATGGGTATTGGATAACCATGTTGATCTTTTTGATATTTAGGTTCTCCATATACACCACATGTACTCCAATGAATAAAGCGTAATGTTGCTAAATCTTGAGTGTTTTCAATCATTTCAAGTAAATTTCGCATTCCTTGCACATTGATTTTACGTAACATGCCTAAGTCCGCGAAGTAATCGTATAAACTTGCAGTATGAAAGATAACATCATATTTATGTTTCATTAGTAGATCTCGAAGAGAGTTAGGGTCAGTTAAATCAGCAGAAATATGCGTAATTCTCTCATTAACTAACATTTTTTCCATATTTTTGAATTTGGGACTAAAAACTATTTCTTTGGTCATTATATTTGATCTTTTTTCTATTGGGAGATCTGTCGCGATAATTTTCCATGTAGGTTTAGATTCTAATATCTCTTTAATAAGGAATGTTCCTGTATGACCTTTCGCACCATCTACTAGAACTAAATTACTCATTTTCTATTATATATCAGAGTGTCCAACATTATAAATATTCTGATTTCCCATTTATGAAGTTGAGAGTAACTTGATATTTCTAAGGAGATAATTATCCAATAGGAAAATCTGTATTTGATTACTATTAATACAATTGATTGATAAAAGTATCCTAAAAATACTAGATAAAACTAAGAAAATTAATAGTTATCACCATAAACCATCCTTTTTTTACCATTTTCAATTGTTAAATTTGGATGGGTAGATCTTCCTTTATACATTAATTAATAATGGTAAAGTCTAAAATTTGTTGATATAATGATTCAGATTTAATGTCAAGTTAATAATCCCCTTGAACAAAAAATTATTTACGTTTTAATAAAAAGTAATTTTTTTTTTTAATTATGGCATTTTGTCGGACTAAGAGTTTTTACCATATTTCAGATCCATCATAACCAATTAATCATATTTCCATACAACAGATTTGGAAACATAACATTTATATAATAGAAATTCGTAGTTAATATTAATTATAAATCTAATTTAAAACAATAAAATCTAAAAACTAAAGTGTGGAGGAATAAAAAATGGCTAAAAAGAAAGCTCCAGTAAAGAAAAAGACAGAAACTTATATTGCAAAGGCACCTATTCGTCGATTAATGAAGAAAGAAGGTGCTGATTTAGTCGCTGCTGAAGCCTTAGACAAGTTAATTGACTTTCTCGAGAAGAAAGCGGCAGATGCAACTAAGGCTGCAATTAAAGTCACTAAAGATGATAAAAGAAAACGTGTAACGAGCGCAGACATTCGTAAAGCAACCAGATAAAAAAACCTGGATAAAATTTTCAAGATTTTTTTTTCAATTTATTTTAAAATTGTTCATAAAATTTGGTATTTAGATAATTTTTTATACGTTGAGTCAACTTTTGCCTTACTGATTCCAGTCCTTCGGGTAAAACTCTTGTTTTCCCTACAATATCTATATACCCTAACTCTGAACCGTATCTAGGTACTAAATGAAAATGCAGATGTTCTATACTTGCTCCAGCGTCTCTCCCTTGATTAATTCCAATATTATATCCTTTTGGATTATATAAGTCATCTAATAAATGTTGCAAACCCTGAATTGTTCTTGTAATATGTTGAAGTTCTTGCTTAGATAAATCGGTAAATTGTATAATATGTCGATTTGGGACGATTAATAAGTGTCCGGGATTATAAGGATAAAGATTTAATGAAATAAAAAGAATATCATCGTCATATATTTTTAGAGACACAACTCGCTCATCATTATCTCTTACAGAGCATAATATACATTCAACATTAGGTCTATCTTTTCCTTGAACATATTCTAATTTACCTAATGCCCTAAGCCAGTTTTCAAACATTATCCCTCACCCTAAACATTTATGAATAAAGAGAAAAATTAGAGGTAAAGTCATCAGATTTAGATGCATCTTCGGATTTTACTTTACCATAGCAACATTCGTTTAATATTATGTTTGAGAAAGCAGAGCAAGTAAATACTTTACGAATACTTTTGTAAAATGAATTTTTCGAAATAGTACCATCTTTTTTCAAAAATATTTGATCCGTAATTTCATATCTGTTATTTTGGGTATCAATCCGATAAAATACATCTTTTGCCAAAAAAAATTTTCTAAGTTCCATAAAAAAAGAGAGTTTCTTTGTTGGTTCTAATGAATTTAATGCTTCCACATGTTGAGGTGCGATTTGTATAGGATTAGAAATAATGATAATATCTTTATTTTTAGGCTTAAATACCACCATTTTCTGACTAACAGGCCCTGGCGGAAAAACAAATTGAAAACCAAATTCTAACTTATGTTCTGTATCTGGTAGTTTAGTCCTAAGCAATCCTTCATCTAATAAATATTCCTGGATTAACTTTTTTATTATACTTTTCGTTTCATTCATTATTATAACGCAATTTGCTTCTATCGCATAAATTTATTAAATTAGAGAAAATGAGAACATTATACAATTTCCATTTAATATTTTCCTTTTGGTCGTTGTTGCGGAATAATACCATGATCCTTTAATTTTTGAATATTGCTCTGTAATTCTTCAAGTGAGGGGCAATAAATTATTCTAAGGGTATCATAATCTATAAATATATTTCCGACGATTCCTAAACCCATTAATAGGTTATCTTTATCAACAAACGTGCTGTCAATATCCATTACAATCGCCTTTTTATCCCCTTCAATTTCCACTAGTTTGGGTTGACATGCTGTAAATCCACCACCTCTATTTTTTAAAAGATAACTCATTAATGCATAATCTAATTCATCATCAATTTCTCCCCGTTCTTGCAATATTTTGATAATTTTTGGTGGATTTGTCTTTGACATAGAGATGCTCCTTTTATATTTTACTGGATGGAGAAAATCTTAAATTATGCTTTTATTCTTTACGATCATGGCAAAACCAATCATCATCATAAACCTGGACACGGTCAACACTATGTAGAGCACAGTTCATATCTTCTAGTTTTTCTCTTATTTGTTCCAA
>RDOE01000075.1 GCA_011364975.1 Promethearchaeota archaeon
AATAAATTCTATATCAAAATGAACTTATTTGTTTTAATTAAAACCCTCTCAATTGTTAATAAATAATTTTTAATATAAAATTTTAAAAGAAAAATTAATATTCTTTAAGCAATGCGCTTTAGATTCAACTTTATAAAAGTCAAAAAACATTATTTTTTGTTAATTTCAACTATCTATTTTATAATAATTATAAGCCTTTTATATGGCTCAAGAGCAAGTTCATACAATTATTATGAGAGAGTTAAATTTGAATCGTCTGGTGCTTATATTTACGCTAATTTGTTTTATCCTGAAAATAAGTTAACTTTTCAAGATAAACATCCATTTGTTATTTTTACGCATGGATTAGGAAGCCAAAAGGATCTAGACCCTCGCATTCCAATAGAACTTACAAAACGAGGTTTCATTGTGGCTAGTATTGATTATAGGGGTGATGGAGAAAGCACCGGACATTTATTAGATATTAATTATGGAAGTTATCGAAATCGAACGAATGTTCCAGCTATAGCACAGGATTGTTCAAAATTATTAGATGTAATAGAAAAGCACCCTGTATATAATATGATAAATAGTTCCCAAATTGGTATAGTTGGCCATTCTTTAGGTGGAATGGTAGCTTTAATGACTAATGCTTTAGATGAGAGGTTTAGAGTAGCGGTTACTTGGGCAGGTCTAGTAAACTTTTCAGCTAACCTTTTTGGCATTAATGAAAGTAATCCATTCATGAAATTTATCCCAGCAAGAATTATTAATGCTACTAATTCTCAAAATCTATTAGTTATTCATTCGATTTATGATAATACTGTTCCATATAGAGCAAACGCTTTATTGGCTCAAAAATTAACCAATTGCGAATTATTAAATATTACATATCATATTTTAGGAGGTCCTCATTACTTATTTACGGATGAAGTGTTGATTAAAACTATTAATTGGTTTGAGGTAAAATTCTTCAACTCAAAAATGATAAATGGTCCAATAAGACTTTCTTATCTTCAGACATATGTATTATTATTCATGGCTTTATTTGGGGTTTTTATTACCACTCTAGCTATTATGGTATCATTATCTCATCTTTTTATTATTGAAAAAGAAAGATTAACTATATCTTCAAACCTCAATAACAATTTAAATAAAACTCATATACTAAAACAATCAATTAAGATATCGCTCTATTTCACAGGTTTTTTAATAATTTGGATTCTTTTTTTTACATTAATGGGTATTATTGGTCTAATATTAGCTCCAATCTTCATAATTTTGATATATTTTATTTGGATTCTTGTGAAATATATTATTACTGCGGAGGAGAAAAAACAAAGAATCATTTTATATATTGAATCAAAGTTAAAAGATGAGATCAAATCACAATTTAGGAAAAATGTTCTTCTATATTCATTTGTATCTACTATAATTTTTTTAGGATTATATTTTTCCCTATCACTTTCGTATCCATTTGCATTCTTTTCACCAATAAATGTTATTGATTTTATTCTAACCTATACAATCTATCCTTTTTATCTTGCAATCGAATTATTCTACAGGAAGGTAGTTTATGAAGATTTGGACTTTATAAAATCTCCAACTACAAAGACAATAATTACTGCTTTAATGGGAATTTTAAATATTGGGATTTTAATGATTTTATCTTATAGTTTGTTTTTAATTTCTGCGTTTTATATGACATTTTTAATATTTTTAGCAGTGATGATAATAAATTCGGTAATTTATGAAAAAACTAATAAATTTAGTTCGGTGTTGATTAGTTCATTTATTATCATTCAAATCTTTTTTGGATCAGCAGTCTCGGTCATATTTGGGTTTGGATCACTGACTCGGTTAATCATCTAAAAGAGTTCCAAATAGTTTTGAAAAAAAAATGGAAAAGATGTTTTAAAAAAATAAATGCGAAATGAATAAAAATGCACTTTTTAATTGAAGTTAATGCTAATAATGTAATTTTAGGCTTTATTGGAGAAGATAACCTTACATCAACAATCAAATTCCCAGAAGAGAAAATTTACTTTATAGTATAAATTTTTTTCTAATATTTTTTTAATATTAAAAATAATAGTTATAATAAAAGAAACTAAAGAATAAATGATAATTTAGCATTACGGTATAAATCAAGATGGAACAAAAAGTTGATTTTGAATCTTTCTTTAAAAAGGAACGCGTTTTTAAACATGTTGAAGATTTTAGCTTCCCACGACTGGCAGGTACAGATGGTGAACAAAATGCCGTTAATTTAGTAATCAAAACTTTCAACAATATCGGATTTAAGAAGGACCAAATCGAATATCAAAAATTTGATTTTTCAACCTTTTATTCTGAAGTTTTAATAAAAATCATAGCTTTTATGAGCATAATCATTGTCTCAATAGTTATATTTATTAAATATATATACCCTTTTTTCACAATAATAGTGATCTTAATTATAGTTATAGTTTTTCTTTCTATACTTAATGTATTGAAACATCCTGAGAATCAAAAATTTTGGGAAAAACATTTTGGCAAAGAAATATCATCTACTAATGTTTACATAAAATTAAATGCAAAAGATCAACCCTTTGAAAAAGCAGGAAATATAATTATTTCAGCGCATTTAGATTCTAAATCCCAAACTTTTAAAACGATTTGGCGAGTAATTTTTTTTACAGTATGGGAATTTGGAGCAATAGGATTGGCAATTCTTTATATATTCTTTTTTATTGATCTTTACTTTAAGGTGATTCAGAATATAATTCTTTTAATTGAATTTGGTATCATAATTACATCTTCCTTAATTATACTCTCGAGTCTCATGATCTTTTTTATAAAAACGGGAAATAAATCTCCTGGCGCTTTAGATAACGCAAGTGGTATGGCAATAGTATTTGAATTAAGTTCCATTTTTAGAGTTTCTCCTCTAAATTATTATAATATTTGGTTTTGCCAATTTTCAGCAGAAGAAATAGGTACAATGGGATCAAGGTTATTTCTTGATTCTTATGATAGTCTTTTTTCCAAAGAACATACGTTTCAAATAAACTTTGATATGATATCTGGGGACAAAAAAAATCAAAATCGAGTTGAGTATGTTAAATCTTATGGAGCATTACCTCCAAAAAAGATTTCCGGAACACTTGATTCATTTATCCATCAGGCCGCACACGAAGAAAATTTAAATGTTAAGGGCTTTAAAATCCTTTCCGGGGCTCATACTGACAGTATTCCGTTTCATTTAAGAAAGTATGAGAGTGTAGATTTTGCTACATTTAATGCTTCTAAATATTCCCATAGTAAAGAGGATACTCCAGATAAGGTTAATTCTGTTATATTACTTAATACGTGTAAACTTGTTGCCAGAATGATTATTAATCTTGATAAGAATTTTAAAATTTGTTGCTAAGAAAAGGCATTTGGCTTTAAATTTTTTAATTAGAAATTAAATCCTTAATTTAGCACTGTTTGATGGTTCTATATCGAATAGGAATAAATACGATGATTATTATGAGATATTTATGATTACATGGATTTTAGGAACAATTCTAATAATATTCTGTTTGATTAAAAGATTTAGTAAAGAGGGACGTGTAGAAGGTCAACCTTTGGGAATGCCCCAAGGAACAGTTAGAGCAATAATAACATTAATGATTGTTGCATTCCCATTTACTTATATCATAATAAATGCTGAAATTCCTTCAGAAATAGTTAATTCAATATTTATCTTGGTTGCATTTTATTATGAAGCTAGAAAGAGTGAGGATAATAGATTAACACTCATCCATGAAATAAAGAAGCCAGAGAAAGCGGCTGAAGAGAAAAAAAAGGCAAAAAAACCACTCTACCTGCCAAAATATTCTGTAAGAATATTAATATTGAGCTTATTGGTGATCTTTTTCATAATAGACCAATTTAGACATATTTCACTGGAATTAACAAACACTTTAATTGATATCTTAATTATTGCTGCTTTGTATTTTATTGGTACGTTCTTTAGTCTAATAGGTGATGCAATACAAAAGAAGAAGTTAAAAAGACAAATTGTAGCGATTCCAAATTTTCAAGATTTATCAAAATATGATATTTCAGAAAAATTGAATGAACAAAAGCGTGGAAGTGCTATTAATTTTAGCAAAAGCCTATTTTCGATAATAATATTTCTTGCAGTGACATTTGCTTTAGCTCTGTTTACGTTTGATATAGATTATACATTAGTTTTCAATATATCACTACGTAGAGCTTTATTACTCCTCATTAATATATACTATGGTTTCAGAGATTAGTAACTTTAATTTAAAATTATTTTTTATTTTTTAGTTCTTTCCAATAGATATAAACATATGATAAATTCAAATAATAATCCAGTAATCATTGGAATAGCACAGCATACTCAGCCAAAAACCGTCTCTAAACCCCTTGATCCTTTAAGATTGATGCAGAAAACCTCGAAATTAGCTTTAAGGGATACTGAAGTAAAAGAGATAGAAAATTATATTAAATCGATTTATATGGTGAATATACGGAGTTGGTCATACGAGGATGCACCTGGAACGTTAGCAGAGCAACTTAAAATTCTACCCAAAAGCAAAATTTATTTACCAGATGGCGGTAATACCCCTCAAATGTTAGTCAATCGAGCTGCAAAAGCTATATTCCATGATCAAAATAATCTAATTTTAATAACAGGTGCAGAATCTGGATATTCGGCCTATAGAAGAGATAAAGAGTTGCTCAAAAAGTATTGGCCAGAAAAAAAAGAACCAAAATATATGGAAGGCAAACTTTGGAATGGTATAAACAATTTTGAAAATGCTTATCGGCTTTCTAATCCTCCTTATACTTATGCATTATTTGAGACCGCATTAAGAGCATCTCTAAATAGATCTATTGATAATCATTTGAAGAAGATTGGAGAATTATTTGGAAAGTTTTCTGAAATTGCTGCTAAAAATCCTTATGCATGGAATAAAGACTTATTCCAAGCTGATGATATAATAAAAGTTTCTGAGAAAAATCGTTTGATTTCGTATCCATATAGCAAACTTATGTGCTCTAACCTCTTTGTTGACCAATCGGCGAGTTTAATTATTACAAGTGAAGCGTTCGCAAGCAAGCTTAAAGTTCCTAAAAATAAATGGGTCTATCTAATGGGTAGTGCTGATTTTGAAAATATATTTGCGATTTCACAAAGACCAAAATTATATGATTCACCCGCAGCGAGAGAAGGTGCTAAATTTGCGTTAAACCAAGCAGGATTAAATATTAACCAAATTGATGCATTTGATATATATAGTTGTTTTCCTTCAATTGTACAAATAATAAGAAATGAACTTGGAATTAAGGAAGAAGATTCTCGTGATTTAACTATAACAGGAGGTCTTCCGTATTTTGGTGGCCCTTGGAGTAATTATTCATTGCATGCGATAATAACCGCTGTTGAAAAAATTCGAAATAATCCTTCATTAAAGATAATGGTAATTGCTAATGGTGGATACAATACCAAACAATCATTTGGAATTTATGGGAAAAACCATCAAATAAAACCTAGATCTAAAATTGAGGAAGAAAAAATTCAAAAATCAATATTAGAGAAATCTTTACCACCGCCCGTAGAACAAGCGAAAGGTTATATCACTGTAAAGGGGTATACGATTCCTTATGAAAGAACCGGAACTGCTATAAAAGGGATAATAATCGGAGAATTAGATGATCATCGTCGAACTTTAGCCTATGTCGATATCGAACCTAATATCTTACATCTATTAATAAATCAAGAATTTGTTGGAAAGAAGGTTGAAGTTTATTATGATTATAAAACCAAACATAATAGACTCTTATTAAACCTTTAGCTTTTTCAAATTTTATTTTATAAAAGAATAAATTTATTATCTTACGATTAATCAATCTACTAAATAGTAAATGAATATTTAGATTAGCATGAAGTATAGAAAAATGGGTTCCCTTGACTGGGATGTATCTGCTTTAGGTTTTGGAGCGATGCGTTTACCAGTTATACCAATCAAAGATGAAAAAACGGGTGAAATGATCTATAAGGTAAATGAAGAAGAAGCAATTAAGATGATCCGTTATGCTATCGATAATGGAGTTAATTATATTGATACTGCATACCCATATCACAATGGAGAAAGTGAAGTGGTTGTAGGAAAAGCACTGAAGGATGGATATCGCGAGAAAGTTCATCTTACTACGAAATTACCTATGTGGCAAGTAAAAAATACTGAAGATTTTGAAAAGTTTTTAAGTGAACAGATCCAGAGGTTACAAACAAATCCAGATATATACTTGTTTCATGGTTTAAATAAGTCTCGTCTTGAGAAAATTAAGGAATTACGATTAATTAAAAAAATGGAAGAAGCAAGGGAAGAGGGCTTAATTAAATATATTGGGTTTTCATTTCACGATAATGTAGAGGTTTTTAAAGAAATTACTGATTATTATGATTGGGATTGTTGTCAGATACAACATAATTATTTAGACATTAATTATCAAGCGGGAACAGAAGGTTTACGATATGCGGGAAAAAAGGGTATAGCAGTTATCATTATGGAACCAATTCGTGGAGGTAAATTAGCGATCCCAGAGAATAAACTCGAAACGCGTCCAGAAATAAAGAATATTCTTGAAAAATCTCAATCCAAAAGATCTATGCCTGATTGGGCACTTCAATTTTTATGGAATCAACCAGAAGTCTCTGTTGTGTTGAGTGGAATGAGTACTATGCAACATGTTATTGAGAATGTTGAATCGGCAAATAATTCTGGAATAAAAATTTTAAACGAAGACGAATTAGCTACAATTTCAGAACTACGGGAAGCATATGAGAAGTACACATATGTTCCATGTACAAGTTGTGGGTATTGTTTACCATGCCCTAATGATGTTGGTATTCCAGGAGTTTTGAGACTTCTCAATGAAGTATATTATTGGGGCGAACAAGGAAAACAAAGAATTTCTTATTTCTACAATAATATGGCTAAAACAAAGGAAGAAATCGAAACTAAACGAGAAAATGGTGATGAATACGAAGGTGCTGCAGTATTATGTGTTCAATGTGGTGAATGTTTAGATAAATGCCCACAACAAATTGAAATCCCTGAAATGATGTTAAAAGCGAATGCTATTTTTGAAGATAATAAAAAAGTAGTTGACACCCTAGATTAATAGATTACTTCTTTAATTTTCTTAAACTTTCTTTCATTTTTTTATAGGCTTCTTTAATACCAGAATCTTCAATGAACTGCTCCAATTTAGTTTTTACTGTAATTTGGGTATTCCGTTGGGAAGATAACAATTCATTTCCACAATATTCACAGATAATTTGTCCATTATCGACATATTCCTTTCCACAATTCGGACATTCCATTATTAGAGATCTCTTTGTATTTTTACTTTAATTTGAATTAATAATTAGTAAAAATTATTTTTATATTTTAATTTAAAATTTAATAATTTAATTAATAGACTTCTTATGAAAAGATATAGAAATAAGAAATTCTAAGAATATTTTGAGGTTTTGATAATTAGTAATTATCCCATGATTATCGGTTTAAGCTTTTATTTAAGCATTGTTTTAATTATCCATATTGGTAAACAATTCCTGTGCCACCCTCAGGATACATAAAATTTATAGCCCCTGGTTCACAGACTTGAGCACAACTCCCACATTCTAAGCATTTAGTCTTATAATCATCAATAATAGATGCTACACCATCTTTCACTTTCCAAAGATTTACAATACAAATTATTGCACATTGATTACAACCGTTACATTTAGATTTATCAATGGTTATAAAATTACTTGTACTAGGTATATGTTTAGATAATCCCTCTAATTCAATTTTCATTTAATTTATCCCTCCTCTTTGTTTCTTTTTCGGAATCATATCTAAAACTTTTGGTAGAACCGTCATTAATTTTGATGGATCCATTAATTTATCAAGATCATTTTCAAATATTTTTGCTATAAGAGGAAATACGTATTTCATGATGAAAGGTAATGCTTGTGGCATATAAGATTTAATTTGGGAGGCTATTTCTCTAACTCTTGTTGCATGCGGCTGAGACCAATCATAAATTCCTCCCATTACCTCCATGAACATTGGCACAAACCAACTCATTGTTTCCTTAGGACTAAATGGTAATGCCTTCCAAATATTATATAATTCTTCACCCGATTTGAAATCTTCTCCTACTGATGTTTTTTGCCATAACTCATCATAATTAGAAAGAGCCTTTTTAGAAACGTCTCCAGCAGTGATTGCATTAGCAGCACATTCAACGGCTGCTTTTCCAGTAACTATAGCAGGATAAATTCCTTCAGCTTCAAGTGGACAGGGAAATCCTCCAGCATCCCCAATTAAAATGACACCATCTGTATGTGTATTGTATGGGAATTTAAGCCAAGGAAGCAAATGACATTGTAATTCTCTTGGTTTTGCTTCTAAAATTTTTAATAATCTTTGATAATACTTTAGATTTATAACCTCATTTAGATAATATAAAGGATTTCTATCCCATTTATCAAGCCAATTACCTAATCCTTGATGAAACCCGTCATTGAAAAAAACTTGATAAGACGCAGGAAACAAAGCAGACCACCAGACTGCTAAAGCCTCATCACCCATTATATCATCAATTTTATTGGGAGGTGCATGAAAATCATATTGGGGAACAGCCGTAATCTGAGTGTGAGACCATTTAGAACGCAACCCACTTTGCTTGGCTACCATCGAAATCGCTCCATCAGCTCCAATTACGACAGAGGCTTTGTATTTTATTCCATGCTCATCAATAACACCACAAACTTTACCTTCTTCTTTTAGTAGGTCAATAATCAGGGTTGAGGTTTTCAATTCAGCACCAGCATTAGTAGCTAATTCAGCAATCCATGGATCGAATTCATTTCGATAACAATTCATGGTAATCCAGCTTTTAGCTGGTTCATAAGACACAGACTCAGTTGGACGCGTCATTATATAACCTGCTACAATCCCTTCAGAATTAATAAAATAATTTCGAGCCGCTGCTCCTGCTCGGAGTGATGGGCATTTTTCAGGTGTTAATTCTTTCATCATTAAAGGAAATTCACGCCACAAACGAGGTCCCAACCCACATCCAGAAGAATTTTTTTCTCCTGGTTTTCGACCACGTTCAAAAAATATTGTTTTTAATCCTTTTTCAGCAGCACATTTAGTAGCCATAGAACCTCCTGGACCTGCACCAACAATAATTATATCATATGTTGTCAATCTTTCACCTTTAATAGAGTAAATTAGTAAAAGTATAATAAAGAAAAATAAGAGGATTATTAATATAAAATTGACTTCATAAACTAAATCAAAAGAGCTTTATACATTAAATTATTGTAAAGAATAATTGTGTTTAAATGAAATTAGGATATTATGAGAGACGATTTAATATATACTAGCTTAGTAAAGATTTTTGGTTCAAGGTGCGTTTTTAATGATCCAAAAGAATTGATGAAATATTCTAATGATATGAGCTTCTACAAAGGTAAAATTCCAAAATTCGTTGTTTTCCCCTCTAAAGTTAGACAAATAGAAGAAGTTCTAAAATTAGCAAACATGTTAAAATTTTCAATCATTCCAATAAGTTCTAACTCTCGATTTAAACATCATGGTGATAGTATTCCTAGAAGTGATAATTCTATAATATTAAATCTTTCTAATATGAAAAAAATCCTCTCTATAGATCGAAAAAATAGAGTAGTCATGGTTGAACCTGGAGTTACTTTTGGAGAATTAATTACAAAGCTCAAAAAAAAGGGGTTAAGGTTATTAACTCCTTTAAGTCCGACGGCGTCTAAATCAGTCTTGGTTGCAGCGCTTGAAAGAGAACCAATTATAATACCCCGCTATCATTGGGACAGTTCTGACCCCTTATTGTGTACGGAGGTGGTCTTTGGAACTGGAGATTTATTAAGAACAGGGACGGCTGCTGGTCCGGGAACAATAAAACAACAACAAAAAGCAGGTCAAGCGCAAGTTAATCCAATGGGCCCTACTCAATTCAGTCCTTTTAGAGTAATACAAGGTGCTCAAGGTAGTTTAGGAGTAGTAACCTGGGCTACGTTAAAATTAGAATTATTACCCTTTATTCAGAAGGCTTACCATCTTCAATCTGAGAATATCCAAGAGCTGTTAGATATTCAATATGAATTGTTGAAATTCAGACTCTGCGATGAGCTCCTCATTTTGAATAATTTAAATCTAGCATGTTTGTTAAAAAAAAGACCACAAGAAATTTTAGAACTTTCAGAAAAATTAAGTAAATGGAACCTGATTTTTGTTATCTCTGGTCGGGGGCCTTTAGCAAAAGATAAGATTTTTTATCTTGAAGGGGACATAGATGAGATTAGAGAAAGATTAGGCTATAACTTTTCAAGCATACATACAGATACATTTAATAGAGAAATACTTAATATTCTTAATGAACCATGTGATCAGCCTTGGAGAACGAGATTTAAAAGTACCTATCAAGATATTTTCTTTTTAACTAGTTTTGAAAAAATTCCTAAATTTATCTCTATAGTTGAAGCCCAATTTGCAACAGAATTAGGTATCTACATTCAACCAATAAATCAAGGAACTGCATATCACACTGAATTTGATATTTATTATGATCCAGAGGATCAAGACATGGAAAATACAGTTAAAAAGAAAATTTTAGATGTAACTTTTCAACTAATGGAAAATGGAGCTTTTTTTAGTAGGCCCTATGGTTTGTGGGCAAAGGAAGTATACGCTCATCATAATTTAGAAACTATCGATGCTCTTAAAAAAGTAAAAAAAATATTCGATCCAAATAATGTATTAAATCCAGGAGTTTTATGTTTTGATGAGTAAAGTTAAAAATATTTTTTCAAAATAAAAAAATCCATGAGGATTAAAATGGAAGAAGAAAAATATCAGAAAATGATTAAACGCTGTTTACGTTGTTCTGTATGTAAATGGATACCTCAAGTCCAGATAAAAAGTCAAAAATATGCTTCGGGATGTCCAGCGATAGATATTTATAATTTCCATCCTTACAGTGGTGGGGGAAAAATAATTCTCGCTCTTGCATATGAGATGGGAAGACTCAAACCAACAGAGGAACTTCGTGATATAGTTTATAAATGTACTGAATGTGGAAATTGCGCAGTGGCATGTAAATATATGAACACTTTAGAACCTTTGGAGATAATTATGAAATTGAGAGAGAAATTAGTCTCAGTAGGGTGTGGTCCTATGCCAAAACAGCAAGCCTATATAGATGCAGTTAAAAAAGTCCATAATCCATATAATGAACCTCACGAAAAAAGAATCGATTGGTTAACAGATGAAATTAAACTTGATCCAAATGCAAAAGTGCTGTATTTTGTAGGTTGTACTTCTTCCTACAGAAGAAAAGAAATGGCAATAGCTGCTGCACGTATTATGAATGAAGCAGGAGTTCCATTTAACATTTTACAAGACGATGAATTTTGCTGTGGAAGTCCGATATTACGTACTGGGGATGTGTATACATTTGAACAAATTCTCAATAGAAATATAGATATAATAGAATCTAAGGGAATAGAAACAGTAGTTTTTAGTTGTGCTGGTTGTTATGATACTTTTAAAGTCGATTACCCTTTACGCAGAAAATATAATTTTAGAGTTTTACATACCGTGGAACTTTTTGATGAGTTAATCACCTCAAGACAATTACAATTAACAAATCAAGTTCCACTAATTGTAACCTACCATGATCCTTGTCATTTAGGTAGAAACGCCGAAAGGTATGAAGATTGGGATGGTGATATTGTTCCATTAATGCCCTTGGTTTCAATTAATATCCCTCCAAAACCCAAAAGGACGGGTTCTAAGGGTGTTTATGATGCTCCAAGAAATATACTTAATAGTATTCCTGGATTGAAATTCGTTGAGATGGAAAGGATTCAAGAGTATGCTTATTGTTGTGGAGCAGGAGCAGGAGTAAAATCAGCGTTTCCTGAAATGGCTTTAAAGACTGCAATAACTCGAGTTGATGAGGCTGAAGATTCTGGTGCAGAAATAATAGTATCTGCTTGTCCATTTTGCTCCACGAACTTGCAAGATGGCATTAAAGGGAAAAATTCTAAATTAATTTATTATGATATTAATGAATTAATTCTGATGGCTTTAGGTCTGGAGACTGAAAAAATGAAACAAGCAACTGCGGAGGTTGTATAAATAGTGTTAGGAAAACAAATTCTTAAAGAATTTCAAGAAATTGTTGGCGTAGAAAACATAAATGATGGAGAAGTAATGACAAATGCTTATGCATACAATTGGTGTACTGAATTTGTAAATTATATGAATGGTAACGATCCTATCCCATTCTCTCCCATTCCAAAAGCAATTATATTACCCTCAACGACAGAAGAAGTTCAGAAAGTCATACAAATTTGTAGTAAATATAAAATTCAATTTAAAGCACAAAGCACTGGTCTTGGACCGTGGAATCAACCATCTACTGATAATTCAGTGATACTAGATCTACGTAGGATGAATAAAATCGTAAAAATTAATATAAAAAATCTTTATGCTGTAGTTGAACCATATGTTACCGGTGCACAACTTCAAGCAGAAGTTATGAAATATGGGCTAAACGTGCATATGCCCGGTGCAGGTCCTATGGCTTCACCTTTAGCAAGTCATACATCAATGGCAGGTCCTGGTTTTACCTCGCCCCAAACGGGTCATAGTGCAAGAAATGTATTAGGCACGGAATGGGTATTACCAACAGGAGAAATTCTTAGGTTGGGTTCACTTGGGTTAAATAATAATTCTGATTGGTTTTCTGGTGATGGACCTGGTCCGAGTTTACGAGGTATAATGCGGGGATGGGTGGGAACTAAGTCTGGGCTTGGAGTATTTACTCGAGTAGCAATAAAATTATTTCCTTATCCCTGTGATACCGAATTTATCTTAAAAGGCCATGCTCCTTTATATGATTTTAAATTACCTGACTTTATTCGAGTTTATGTAGTGGATTGTGGGAACTTCAAACACTTGGAGAAATCTCTATTAAGGGTTGAGGAAGAAGAAATTGCATTCATATGCAGTCATATGTCTAGCTATGCTGTAATGGCAATTTTCTCTTATACTTTAGAAAGTTTAATAGATAAATTAGCAGTGGGAAGTATGAAATGTCCATTAGTTATTGTTATAGCAGCACGTACAAAACGAGAATTTGAGTATAAACAAAAAGTTATGAACTATTTAATGAAAGAGCTTAAACTAACTAATATAATTGGAACGAAATACACTCCCGAATCAGTTTTTTTTGCAGAATGTTTACGTGCTAATTTGGGATACCATGGCTTTATTGCAACGGGAGGTTTCCAATCAGCTAAGGGTCAATGTGATTCTGCAGCTCTTTGCCTTCGAGCAGAAATGAAAAATACACCATTAAAAAAGAAATATATTAAAAAAGGAGTAATAGCCAACGATTTTGGAGAAGGCGCATGGATGACTTCATACGAATCAGGGCATTATTTCCATATGGAAGCTCCAACTTTTTTTGATCAAACTGAGCTTGAAAGCGTTAAAGGAATGGGAGAATATCTTGAAGAAAGTAATCAAATAGATTTGCTTAAACACTTAGGTGTACCTTTTTTCATAGAAGGAGATAAATTACACAATAAATGGGGGCCATTTCTCATGAATTATCATAAGTGGCTGCGAAAAATCAAAGAAACTTTCGATCCAAACGGGATTTCTGACTCAGGATTTTATATTTCAAGTAATCATGGGGGATTTTGAAAAAATGAATAATTTAAATCTAATTATAAAAGAACCAAAAGGATTTGCAGGATTAATTGCAAATGTGATGATGCCATTAAATGATAATCCTCAATTTAAAGAAAAATTCAAAAAAACCTCTCGTAAAATCCTTATTAATGCTACAAATTTAAATTACGCTGCTTTATTAACGATTGATAAAGGCAACTTAAAGGTAGAGAGCATTCTGAATAAACCCAAGTCGAATCTCAACAAAAAGTTAATTGGATGGAATGGTTATGTTGCAATGGATACTCAAATATTTCTAGGATTTGCAACAAAAAGACTTTCACTAATAAAGCTTGGATTAAAGGTTCTTAGGGGCGAAGTAAAGCTTAGAGGGATTTTAAAGTTACTAATTATATTTAAGTTAATTAAAATTTTAACCAAGTAAATTGAAACCTAAAATAAATCACTTTCAGAAGCCTATTTATTCTTTAATATATTTTACTATTAAAATACAGTTTTTTCCTTGAATATTATGACAAATAAGATTAAGGAAGTTTGGTTAGGTCCCGGAAAAAAAGATGGTCAAATTCGTGAGTTTAAACCAGAAAATGATGGACTTCATATTGATATGAAGCAGAGAGGTAATTTTGAATGGTGGTATTTTGATGCTCGCCTTGATAACGGATATATGGCAGTAGGTTTTTTTCGAGCTAAGCATGAACGAACAGGCAAAACTGGAGTAGAAATAACAATATATAAGCCAAATGGTGAAAAAATTCAAAAGGTTTATGATTATAAACACTCCGATTTAATAGCTTCAAATAAAGATGCAAATGTGAGGATTGGTAAAAATTATATCAAAGTAGATTATTCTAAGGAAACTTTACCCACCTATGAAATCTTTTTAGAAGAGGAGAATTTTGGGATTCATTTACATTACAAACCAACAGTTAAAGGTTGGATGCCAGGTGAGGGATATACGGAATTTGGTAATTTAGGTGAATTTGGATGGGCTGTAGCAATTCCTAGGGCGGAAGTGTTTGGAAAATTAACAATTAATAATCAAGAAATTGCAGTTAAGGGTATTGGGTATCATGATCATAATTGGCTTACTTTTAATTTAGTAAGAGTTGTAGATTATTGGTATTGGGGGCGAATCTACTCAAAGAATTTTACAATAATCTATGCATATATTAAATGTAATAAAAAAATGGATAATTATCCTATAAATATTTTAATGCTTGCTAAAGAAGAGGAAATTATTGCAAGTACGGGTGATTTTGATTTAATAGATAAGGATTTCCAATATAATGAAAAAGCGGGAAATAAGTATCCTAAATCTCTTGAGTTTTTATTATCAAAGAAACAAAAAATTACTTTAAATGTTCAAAAAATTATTGATGCTGATAACTTACTCTTTGAATTAAATCCAATTCTTCGATTCCTTGCTAAGTATTTGTTACGAATTAAACCAGGATACTTTAGACTGAATTCTAAATTCTTAATTGATTTTGAATACGAGGATAATATCTACAAGGAGGAAGGAGATACATTGCATGAAATGGTTATTGTAAAATAACCTATTTATCTTCGAGGACTTCTTTTTTATATAATCTTTGTTTCAAAGTGACTATGCCTGTATCTATGTCATGATTTACTAATTCCACATTTGCTAATTCTTGCACAGCCCTTAAAATATAC
>RDOE01000076.1 GCA_011364975.1 Promethearchaeota archaeon
AACACATTATTTTAATTAAAACGAATCGTGAAATCTTCATATTAAGGGTTAATAGAGAGCCATTAAATGGTTTAAAAATTATCATACGAATCGTTTTGAAGAATCTTAGAAAAATCAAATAAAAAAATCTATTGTAATTAAATCAAAAAAAAGAGAGTAATAAAAATTATAAAAATAGGGTGAGAGAAAATGGTGGAATCAAATGATATATATAGGAAATTACAGCAGCATATCGACGAGCGTATGCCTGTAGGCTTCCCGAGGAGTGAGTCTGGTGCTGATTTAAGAATCTTAAAGCATCTTTTCACTCCCGAGGAAGCAGATTTAGTATTGTATTTAAGCGCCTTACCTGAACCTGTTGAACGCGTCTATAAGCGTGTTAAACATACTGGTATAACTATGGAAGAATTGGAACAAAGATTAGATTCTTTAGTCAAAAGGGGATTAATTATGGGTGGAAGTTTCAACGATCCCAATAAAAAGACATATAGCACCGCCCAATATGCAATTGGGATGTTTGAATTTCAAGTAGATAAGCTTTATAAAGAATTGGTCCAGGATGCGGATGAGTACAATAAATCTGTATTTTACAAGGAATTTTATAGGCCAAATATTCCTAATCAAATGCGAACCATTCCTGTAGAAAAGAGCGTTGTTCCAGAACATCATATCAGTACATATGATAAT
The DNA here is from genome assembly GCA_011364975.1 of Promethearchaeota archaeon. Lineage (GTDB taxonomy): Archaea > Asgardarchaeota > Lokiarchaeia > Sigyniarchaeales > SOKP01 > SOKP01. Next base: position 688 of record RDOE01000076.1, read on the forward strand.
GTAGCTAAACTTTTGGAAAATGCTGAGGAACCAATCGTAATACTGAACTGTGTCTGTAAACAAGGAAAGCAGGTATTAGGGGGGTCTTGTAATGTTACAGACATACCTGATACATGTATGGGATTTGGAAGTTTGGGAGCAGGTTACTTAGAGTTAGGATCTGGTCGTATGGTTAGCAAAGATGAAGCATTGGAACGTTTAAAGAAATATCAAGAACTTGGGTTAGTACTTCAGCCTAATAATTCACAAGACTCCGGATTTATTTGTGCGTGTTGTGGCGATTGTTGTCAAAATTTGCTTATGGTAAAACAATTTCCTCGTCCAGCGGATTACTTCACATCAAATTTCCACGCTATAGTAGATGCTGATGTATGCGAAGGGTGTGGTACTTGTGTTGAACGGTGTCAGATGGGAGCTGTAACGCTTGTTAACGATATAGCAGCCATCAATTATGACCGTTGTATTGGCTGCGGTAATTGTGTCGTTACCTGCAAATCGGGAGCAATTCAACTCGAGAAGAACGAAAAGGAAAAAGTACCTCCGAAAGATTTCAACGCACTTCTACAGAAAATAATGATAAAGAAACGAGGGTTCATAGGGTCAATGAAAATGATGGGCAAAATGCTCTTAAAAAAACAAATTTAAATTTTTTTTTTTAAAAGTTATATTGACTCTTCGATTCATCTTAAGTTTTTATTTTTTTTAATTCTAATGTGTAGGAAAAGAAAAATCCTTATTTTTTATAAAAACTGGGTGTACCAAGATTTAAATATTCTTTTTTAATTGGTTAGCTTAGTTGGAATTATTAATATATATGGATTTACATATAATACTAAATTAACGATTATTTGTGAAGAATTATGTCAGATGAAGAGAAAAAGGAAAATCTCGGTCAAGAAAATCCTGTTGGTCGGTTAATGGGAAAGACTACTACTTATGAAGTGTCAATGCAAGTTACTGACCCAAATGTCTTGAGAAACACGTATTTGACAATTTATGGCGAAAAGGATAAAGAGGGTAAACGACCTCATTATATGTTAAATATTACAGATATGTATAGCGATTCTTCAGGAATGGTCGCGAACTTAATGGTACTAGGAGAGCGACCTAAACGACCTTTTGAGGTCGGAGCCGAGGTATATAAAGCAAAAGAGGAACAAATTGAAAGATTATTAGGAATCCATAATCCGCCAGAAGAGTCGGTTTCATTAGGAAAATTAATTGGATATCCTTTTAATGTAAATTTACTTGTAAAAAATTTTGGGAGAATTTTTATAACAGGTAAAAGTGGCTCTGGTAAATCATATAGTATGGGTGTATTGTGTGAGGAATTCATGAAAAAAGGCATTCCAGTAGTCATTTTAGATCGCCACGGTGAATATGGTTCATTAAAAGTTGCAGCAAAAGAGCTTCAAAAAGGAGATAATAATCAGAGTGAATTTGTGGATAAAATTATAGAATTTGCTGATTTAAAGATTAATAAGGGAGGAGATATTGATGTGGAATATTTATTTTCATTAGATGCAACGGATATTGTCGCTCCGAATTTATGTACTATAGTAAATATGCGTGGAATGGATCTTACAGTACAAGAAATGATCGCGGGAAAATTGCTCAAAAAATTATATCAAGCGAGTACAAGCAGAAGAATTACACCTTTTTACTTGTTTTTAGATGAAGCCCATCTTTTTGCAGGCAAAAAGAGAACAGACACCTGTGAAACTGTAAAATTATTTTCCCAAGAAGGCCGAAAGTTTGGTGCTAATCTAGTAATCGGTACTCAGCGTCCACAATTACTTGATACTACTATCCGTGCTCAAGCAGGAAGTTGGATCGTACATAATCTTACAGATATAAGAGATATTGATGTGACCATCTCATCTGCAGAAGATTTGAGTCGTGATAATAAGAATGATATCTCGGGATTAGATAAAGGAGAATGTATCGTTTGCGGTGAAGCAGTAAAAGGAATTCCGCTGTTTGTTAAAGTTCGACCAAGATTAACTGAACACGGTGGAATTGGATTTAATCCACTAGACTTTCTACCAAAACAAACTATCGATGAATTACAGAAGCGTAAGCAACGTATTCTTGGTGATAAGTCCGCAAATGAATTGGAAACAGGAAAAACTATCTATCAAGAAATTACCGCACCAAAAACATCTGATGAATATTTAGATGAGATTGCAGAATTAAGATTGAAGATAAAAGAACTAGAAGATGAAATTTCTATTTTAAAAGAAAAATTAACTAAGGTTGAAGAGGGTGTTCCAACTTCCACAAGTGAAATAACTTTCGATGATCATGTAGAAGATCTTGAGACAGAACTTAAAGTGTGGCAAGAAAAGTATAATTACCTCAAAGAATCGATGGAAAATCAAGATTTTATGGGGGGATCTGAGGGTGAATCAAGCGAACTTATCTTGGATATGCAAAATAAAACTATTGAATTAGAAGCAGAAGTTCAGAAATTTAAATCACGATATACAGACGCATTAATTTTAGCTGAAAAAGCTATTAATGAATTGAAAAGAAGGTCCAAATGACTTTTTTTAGTTTTTTCCTAATTATTTTATTATTTCTAAATTATTTATTTTTTAATACCTTACAATTAATTTTAGATAATTAATTTTAAGTTCAATCTGCCAAATTAATACTTATTATTCTTTATTATTGCTTTAAAAAAACGGAAATAGATTAGTATGCTAAACCTTGAAAATATTAAGAATCTTCAAAAAGAGTTAAGTTCTTTATTGGGAGTTTCGGGATATGAAGATGAAGTCAGCAATTTTATTTTAAAAATGATTGAAGAGAAAAATTTAGCAGATAAGGTTTGGAAAGATAAATTAGGAAACATTCTAGTTATTAAAGAAGGAAAGGTTGGTAAAGAACGAATATTATTTGACGCTCATATTGATGAAATTGGATTTATGGTGTCACACATCGATAAGAAAGGGTTCTTACGATTTGTTCCTGTTGGGGGTTGGGATACAAGAATATTATTGGGACAAGCAATTATTATTAAATCCGAATCAGGAAAGATCTACCATGGGTTAATAGGGTCTAAACCCCCTCATCTTACGTCTATAAATGAACGCAAAAAAGTTGTAGACATCCCAGATATGTATATCGATATAGGAATGACCTCACTCGAAGCAGTTGAAAAAGCAGGAATTCATATTGGAACAATAGGAACCTTATATGTGCCATTTCAGGAATTACCAAATAATTTTATACGAGGGAAAGCATTTGATGATAGGACTGGTTGCAATGTTCTACTACACCTATTAATGGAAGTAAAAGATGTAGAGATTCAAGACACATTACTATTTAATTTTGCGGTGCAAGAAGAATTTGGGCGTATAGGTACAGGTCCAGGTGCCTACACCTTAAACCCAAGCATGGCTATTGCGGTCGAAAACACTACAGCGGCGGATGTTCCAGGTATTAAGAGTTCTGAGAATCCTGCAATCTTACGAGATGGACCAGCAATAACTATAGCAGATAAATCCATAATCAGTAGCAAATATGTTAATAAAAGATTGACTGAAAATGCAAATAAAGAGGGTATTAAGTACCAGTTTAAACGACCCATGTATGGCTTAACTGATGCAGGAATAATACAAGAATCAAGAGAAGGAATCCCAAGTACTGTAGTTTCTGTACCATGTAGGTATATTCATTCACCAACTTCATTATTAAACCTTGAAGATATTCAAAATACCATTAAACTATTAATTGCTTTTGTAAAGAATTCAGCCAATATCTAAACAATAAAAAAAAATAAATAAAAATAGATAGATTATATTCTTTTTGGTGGTTTAGTCATATAAATTAATATTGCAGACCCTATTGACATAATACCCATTACAATAAATAGGATTAGATAACTCCCAAATATCGTAACAAATAAATTTACACCAACTGCGCCAATAAATCCTGCAACTCCGTATGCAGTAAACACAATTCCATAATTAGGCCCAAGATTTTTCGAACCAAATAAATCAGCGGTAGCAGTAGGAAATAGACTAAAATTACCTCCAAAACAGAAATATATTGCGCAAGTCATTATCAGGAAATAGACATCATTAATGTTTGTAGTGAAATAGAGAAACATTAATACTGCTTGGGTTATGAACATTAACATCATTGATTTTTTATAAGTTATTTTGTCAGCTAATTGCCCCCATACGATCCTTCCTAACCCATTGAATAAAGCAGCTAAACTACCAATCATAACAAAATCAGCGGTACCAATTGCATATATAAAATTATCTCCCGCATCCACCGTCTTCGCAAAGGCAGCATAAGAACCAATTACCATTAATCCTGAAATTGCACTTAAAATAAATGTTAACCAGATCATCCAAAATTGTGGTAATTTAATTGTTTGTTTACGTTCAAATTCTAGTCCTGAAATTCCTGATTCTTCCGAAGCGGGAGGTGGCGTCCAGCCTGGAGGAGCCCACCCTTCTGGTGGATTATTTAAAAGCATAGCACCTCCAATAACTAAGATTGTATATATTATCCCTATTACTATAAACATGACAGGAATATTTGGAGAGATAGTTGTTAAGAATCCAGGATCAGTTACTTCTATACCAGTAGGATTGGCCAAACCCTTAATTACATAATTAAAAATAAAAGATCCCGCTCCAAATCCCGCAACTGCTAATCCATTAATCAATCCTTTTTTGTCAGGAAACCATTTACCCGCAGCTGCAATGGGACATACATATCCGAATCCAATTCCTGCACCGAAAATAATCCCGTAAGTAATAAGTAATCCAATGAATGTGGTCATTAAAGCTGATGATATAACCCCGACTGCAATAAGAATTCCACCGAGGATTGCAATCTTCTTTGGTCCATATTTCTGTTGTAGTTGTCCAGCAAAAATCATTGTGATAGCAAAAGATAATAGACCCACTCCGAAAACATAAACGGTTACTTCTCTGATTTCATTGAGATAAGGGCTTACAAAGATCGTTAGCGTGCCCCAAGAATAAATCGTGCCTAGAGCTAATTGGATTAATATTGCACCTATTACAATTATCCATCGATTTCTTATTTTTTGTTCTGTAGACATTTGTAAAACCAAATTGTTTTATTTGAGTGTGAAAGTTATTTGGCAGTTAAAAAGATTACATTAATCGATTATAAAAAAATGTAAAAGAGTTGTAAACAAGGGATTTTAATCGATTTTAAATACTATGAAAGAGAATACTTTATTTATGATAAAATTAGATTTATCAAGAAGACAATCAATTTTAATCATAATTTTTCTGAGCATTTTCATACTTGGCACGTTTTTGATATTTACAGTACCTTTTTCTGTTAAAAGCACTTATGGGCTTTCAACTATAACGGATGATGGCGTTACTATTGCTTTCAATGTATTTGAACCACAAAATGGGGGGAACAATAAACCTGCATTTCTCATTGGTCATGGTTCAATGGTAAATAAAGAAATGGTTAAGGGTTACGCGTTAGAATTAGCTGCAGCTGGATTTGTCGCTGTACCCTTTGATTTTAGGGGTCATGGTCAAAGCAGTTCTGGTGGGACTAATAACATGACAAAAGATGTTGTAGCAATTCGAGAATATCTTCGTTCTAGAGGTGATGTTGATATGGATTCTTTAGGATACATTGGTTACAGCATGGGAGGATTAGGACAAGCACTAATTGAAGTGGATTTTTCATTTAAATGTTTTATTGGAATAGGAACATGGTTGGATCCAAGTTTAAGAAAGGGAAATTCTACCAATCCTTTAAATGTTCTAATGATTGAAGCAATTTTTGATGAAGCAATAGACCTTCCGACTTTAAAAGAGAGTTTATCTGCTCGAACAGGTTTACCTACATCATCGATTTATGCAAATAAAATGTATGGTTCATTTTATCAGGGAAATGCATCAATGATATACTTGGATGATGATAGTAACCATTTAAAGGTTGCGTGGGATTACAATTTTATAAGGGAAGCAAGAGATTGGGCAATCACATCTTTTGATTTAGAAGTGAAGGATGAGAACTTTTACGTAAACATAAGAGCAATTATTCTTCTAATTCAAGTGATTGGAGGAGTAGGATTTTTCTTTTTGATTATTGAGCCTCTTTCAAAATTTATCTTATTTTCAAAAGAAGATATTGAAAGAAAGGCAAAAATCGAATATTTTGAAATAAACACTTCAGAAATTTCAAATAGAACAATCATTATAAAATCAATACTATTTTCTCTAATATTAGCACTCCCAGGAATATTGATCTTCTTCCCTATATTACTTATCTTACCATTAGCCGTCGCAGCATTCGTCATGGCACTACTATATGGTCAGATTTTTGGTTTAATCCTTCTATTATGGCGTATCGATAAAAAGGTGGATTATAAGTTTCGTGATATGTTTAGAAATATTTTTAAAGAAAAAGGTCAGATCGTTAGACATTTAATACTAGGGGCAGTTTTATCGGTGGTTCTATATTTAATTGCTTATTCCTCAGTAGGTCTGAATTATCTGGGATTGGTACCTTCCGTAGAAAAGTTCTGGACAATACCGATATTTTTTATAATGGCTCTTTTGGTTCTCTTAATACAAAATTTATTGATGCAGGTTATAATTCAACGTAAATATAAAGACACTCTCAAAGATATTCTTAAAGTGATATTTCTGGGTTTCTTATTTCCGTTCTTATATTTTTTTGTTTACTTGCTAATTTTAGGGTTCATTACCAGGAGCTTCTTCTATTTTGGAACTTTCCTTCCTATCTCTATAGTTATGTTTCTATTGACATCTGCTGTTTGTGTTGTAGCATATAAAAAAACAGGTAATATTTTAACTGGAGCGATAATCAGTGCATTCCTGTTAACATTTCTTATAGTGACCATGTCCCCACCTCAAAGTGGCTTAGCATTCTTGGCAAGATTTATACATTAGATTTAAACCAATTTTTTTTATTTCTTAAAATTTTTTAAAAGAAAAATTAAAAACGAATAAAACAATTAAATATTAATATGTCAAGTACAAAGGGTTATCTTTGGAGTTTGACTTTTTTTTTAACAGCAGCTATATATGGTTCAATTCCAACCTATTTGATTGTAACCTTTTGGCAATGGTTAAATTCTCTTACGTTCGATGGGGAACCAATATATACTCTGACTTTATTTGTGCTTTTTATGTGGATAATATCATTAATTGTCACATTAATTTATTTAGTTGCGATGGTACGAGCAATTATTCAAAGAAAGAATGAAGATTTGGGAATTCCTAAAGGTGTGAAATATTTTGGACTGGTTTCTACTCTAATAATAGTAGGATTTATGATTGTATGGTTTATCTTGTTTCAGCAAATTGCTTTTTTCTCAATGACGCGTCCAATATTATGATAATTCTTATTTTTTCGCTTGAATATAATAAAAAAAAGTTAGTGATAAATTTAATCTAAATTCATAAACTTAAAGGATAATTTCCGAATTCACGAGTCGCTTCAACCATCCACTTTAGATTTTGAACCTTAACATGAGGATGCATATTAGCGGCGCTAACAATAAACCCACCTCCCGAACCCGCAGTTTTAATTGCGTACTTTACTGCATTAAATACTTCTTCTTTAGTTCCATAGGTTAAATCATGAGCAACATCAATGTTTCCCATCAGACACAATTTATCTCCTACTTTTTTCTTGACTACAGCCAAGTCTACACCTGCGGTTGGTTCGAGACTTTGAAGTCCATCAAAACCACAATCAACCACAAAATCTAAAAGAGGGGTTACATGACCATCAGTATGCAATACAATTTTTTGCCCACGTTCATGAACCGCATCCGTTATGATTCTATAGGCTGGTAATAGAACCTCATAGAATTTCTTTGGGCTCATCATCGGTCCGGTGTGATATGCCAAATCACCAGACTCAACAAAAAGTTCTGCACCTGCATCCATGTATGCATTATAACAATCAGCGGTAAACTGAGCTATGACTTCATGCACTTCTTTAATATGTTTAGGATCTTTATGAAGCATTCTAGAATAATAAGCCATACCCATTCCTTGAGATGCGCTCTCAAATACACCTGCTAAATCATTAGTTACAGCAACAAAAATGTTATCCTTATGCTTCTTATTTATACGTCTATAAAATTTTTTAACCATCGTAGTATATTTTTCCGTTATAGGCCCCTCTATGGCTTCTTTTGTTTCTTTCCATTTTTCAGGACTATTAACAGTTCCGTAGAGGTAATAAGGGTTGAAGTTCCCTTTATTATTTCTCGCCTCCCACACTCTCCCGAATATGTCTCTCATAAGTTCTCTCTCATCACCGGGATTATCGAAAAACTCCACCGGAACTATTCCAACTTGCATGCAATCTAATCCAATAGCGGAAGCTGCTTCTACACAGCGAGAAAAAATTGAAGTCTCTACACCTTCTAATAATTTGCTCATCTCTTCTGGCCAATTCTCGGGGTTATCCCTCTTTACTTGCTCTAAGGTATCAAAATCGGTTATTTTAGGTTTTCCTAAAATTTCATCAACATTATTAGCATCAATCAAAATAGTATGGCAAGGAACTCTATCTGGTTCTTCCAAATTCAGAGCTGTTAATACTCTTTCTCTACAATTCATAATCTCTTCACATAAATGTTAAAAATAATAATAAGGTAAAAAAAAATTCAATATAATTAATTTATATTACTACATCACTACTATAAAAGAATATAGATTTATGGTATTGATTATCGCTTTAAGAAAATGAACAAGATTTTAGGTAACAAAATGGGATTCTGTAGAAAAAATTTTAAAAGGAATTTTATAACTAAAGAACTTTTTAATAATTGTAAAATTAATTGGTTAGGAAAGTCCATATCCCCATAAAAGGAAATTTTTTGTTCGATATGATGAGTTTTTAGAATCTTAAAGAAAGTATCATAATCTTTAGAGCTAAAACGTTCTAATAACATTCTTATAAGATAATGAATTTTTAATTGACTCCCAATCAGAGACTTACAGGGTTTTTCATAATTTTTTTTCAAATATTTTTTTGAGAAATTATTCGCTTTAAAGGATTTTCTAATTGCAATAGCTGCAATTTTAACTGCGGTTAGGAGCATAATAATTCCACCACCTGTTGTTGCTTTGACCTGACAAGCAGCATCTCCTAGGAGTAAAATATTACTAAACGCTACGTTTTTCATTAAACCATAAGGGATTATTCCCCCTTGTTGAGAAATTTTACTTTTAAAATCTATATGAATTATCCCTAAAAATTTTTTATACTTACTGAAAACGTTTTCTGAAGATGCTAATCCAATTCGGTATCTTTTGTTTCCTTCAGGTACAATCCATCCAAAAAGCTCTTTCCAATCAGGATTGAAATACATTACTGCTTGATCTTCTTCAAATGATCCTCTAATTACGATTTGGCTTGCATAAATCACTTTATTTTTAGATTTTAACGATTTAGCTACAGATGATAATGGTCCATCGCATCCTATTAGCATACTTGCTGTAAATTTTCGTTTTGAAGTAGTAATCCATAATTTAGTTTGATGTTGTTCTTTTAAATATGAGAAAGATTTAAACCTCTCACCTAAATAGTAAGACACATTTGAAAAACGCTCAGCTTGTTTGTAAAAGTGATTATCCAAACCTATTCGATCAATAACTAAAGGCTCCTCATCTCCTGAAAGTAAAATACTTTTTCCTGACGGAGATACTAATTTTGCTACTTTAAGTTTATTTAATATAATGCTATTTGGTATTTCTATTAACTTTTTTATTTTTCGAGAGACTATTCCTGCACACTGAAGAGGGAGACCTATATCATAATGTTCTTCAATAACTGCGATTTTTAATCCCAAATTTGAGATAAGGTAACAAAGATAATTACCTGCTAAACTTGCACCAATAATACATACATCAAATTTTTCAGTATTATTATCCATTATTAAACAGTAAAAAGATGAAATATTTAGAACTTATGAATTTCATTTAAATTTAATTGTGAGGATTCTATTAATATATTAATCTTTTCTATAGCCTAAATCCATCAGCATACCATAAACGATAGCAAGTGCAATTCCTTCAAATACAGGACTGACATCCATCTTAAGATCGGTTCTTGGAAGTAAAAGAGGCATGATTTTATCGAAAACATAACTGGTTGTTGGTTTTTCATTATAATATTCTATAATCTGTTTTCTAAAAATGTTCATAAATTCTTCATGTTCAAGTAATAACGATCTAACATTATCTTGCCCATTTATCATACCAAAATGTCCGAAACCTGCCTTAATAGGTCTAATTTTTTTCAAATTGGTTAATGTTTCCATATATTGCTGATGATTATAATAAATTGGCATAGATGTAGGCATAGTTATTAATTTTGATGAGTGATATATAGTTCCTACACTCTCTCCAAAATGAATAAAATCAATTGAATTATTTTTAATAAGTACAGGAGATTGATGATCAGGTGTATGTCCCGGAGTGTGGAAAATCTTCAAATAAATTTCTTGATCATTAAATGTAAAAGTGTCGAGTATTTCATCCTTATAGAGATTACTATCAAAGTTTTGACATGGTTCAATAATTTGAAAAGCTTCTTCTGGAATAGGTTTCATTTCACCGGTTAAATCACCATAGGTTCGTTTTCCTCTAGCGAGATGTTGTTCAAAATTGTTAAGTAATTCTATAGTTGATTTATTAGTTAGAATTTTTATGTCAGGATTATAATCCTTGATGATCTCATAAAATTGCCAGGCACCACCGACATGGTCAAAATGATGATGGGTTGTAATAAGGTATTTAATTGAAGATAATTGGATTTCTAACTTTTTGAAATATCTAAGGAGTTTTTTTATATCTAAAGAAGAACCACAATCTATTACCACTGAGTTATCATCAAATTCAGCTACAAAAATAGAAAGCATTCGAGAAGTACCATAAGCATTAGCATCTATGTGATAGAGATATTCATTTACCTTTTTAGTATCAACAGTGATCATTGCTTGTTGCATAAAAAATGAAATAAAAAATAGAATAATAATTATAGTATTATCAAAAGGTAAGATTTGATTTAAAAAAAAAAATTAAAGATCTAATTTTTGTTTCCAAAAATTAAGTTTCATTTTCAAGTCTTCCTTCTCGGGGAGACTTAGAACATAAGTTTTACTTCTTAAATTGATACTAGTATTATGCATATTCTTTAAGACACTATTATACCCTGCTTTATTTACGTATTCACTTTGAAATTTTTCTAATGCTGTTGATATCTCTAATCCTGTAAGGGTCTCAATCCCATCCATTATTAAATTAAATTGTTTTGATAAGATACCTTTTGCGTCTTCTGAAATGGTCTTTGGTATTACTTTTTCCTCAGAGGGAGGGACTTCTGGTTGGGGAGATGTTATGATTTTTGGTTCATGAACTGCAGGTTGTAATTTCACAGGTTCTAATTTCACGGGTTCTATTGGAGGTTGTGAAGGGATAGGTTCTTCTTTTCCAAGGGACGATTTTATAGATTGCATAACATCTTTTCTTGAAGACATCCAAGCTTCTTCAAGTATCGGTACAAATATTTTTATGTGTTCTTCAATAATACTTCCAATTCCCGCTATTTCCGTTATTAAATCACCTTTAATTTCCGTTGTTGATAACACACAGACGATAACTTCCTCATAATCTCTATTGATGCCCCATAAATTCTGTAAACCTCTTTGGCGATAATCAACATTAACCATTTTATCTAGTTGCTGAACGATTGCAGCATGTTGGGGATCTGAAAAGTTAATACTTGTAGCGATTCTAAAATTAATTCTAGCAGGGCGCTCCATAATTGCTTTAAGATTTATATCAGTTATTTGAGGGGTAACAATTAACACTCGCATCTTGGCTTTTGATATTTGTTCATCGATATGAGCTTTAGCACTTTCAGGAGATCTTATAAACCAAATATCTTTCATCGTAATTGATTTTCCTGTTTTAGCTTGATCCCAGAATTCATTCGTGACTTTTTCAGATACTTCTAATTTTTTTAAAATATCACTCAAAGTATTATCTAAGGTTGCAACAATTTGATTAGAAAAAAGGTCTTTCAAATTTCCAAAAGATTCAAAAGCAGTTCCAGAAATACCATCAATTTTTTCTTCCGCCATTTTTACTGCTTTATTGAAGTTTTGAGCAAGATCTGCAAAGATTTTCTCCTTATCTTGATCTGCTTTTGAAGTTAATCCATCAATACTTTTCATAGTATTTTGCAGAGAATCCTTTAGTTTAGTAATCGTATCAGAATCTATGCCTGTTGCCATTTTTTTTACTTCATCAGCAAAAGCTACTTGACTTACGCTTAATTGAACATTAATATTATCAGTAATATCTTTTAATTTCGAATTAATTACCTTTTCGATTACTTGATCGACAGTTTGTTGAATTACACCTAATCTTAATTTTTGTAAATTGTCAGAAACGGTCGATTTGATATTTGTAAATTCATTTTTAAGGTCTTGAATCTGTCCTTTAATTATACTAGATGTTTTTTGATTAATATTTTCAAATTGTTTCTTTAAATCATCCATTTGGGGAGTCATTAACGATTGGGTATAACCTTCAATATTAGAGATTTCACTGGTGATACCTTTGATTTGATCCATAACTGCTAAGGTATCATCGAATTCCTTTTTCTGAGATTTAATCTGGGTTAGCATATTATCCTTTAATTCTTTCATTAATTCAGCGGGTACTTTTGGTTTTTCCACTTTTCCTGATTCAGATTCAAGTTGTCTAAAAGATTTTTCTAGCTGAGCAGGAATGGTTGATTTTATATCAGAGATGTATTTATGAAATTTTTGAAGTTGACTTACTAAAGCGGCATATGGTGGTAAAGCCGTGTAATGCGGTTGGGCACCAACAATTTCTTTAAAAAGTCCTTTTTCAACGAACTTTTTAGCTGTTCGAGTACATTCTTCCTTAGTTTTTCCCGTTAAGATTGCCATCTCTCCAATTGAGACCGCTTCACGACCAGTAGTTCGAAAGTATAACTCTATTTCACTATCAGACAAATCGATTTCACTTAAGACTTGTCTAGTTAGCTCTTCAGAATAATGCACTTCTTCTTTTTTAAGAATTTCCTTGACTTCAAAATTTTCAATTTCTAGATATTGGTTAAAGAACACGATTAACTTGTGCTCGGGATCACCATGAATCGATTCCTTCTTAAGAGGAAATTTTGTTAGGCCTTGATATTCGGTTTTTAAAATCTTAAAGGGTATTTTCTTTAAGCATAATTTACAGGTGTATGGAATTTCTACTTCTTGTTTATCTTTAAATAGGTACATTTTATATCATCACTTTAAAATTAAATTCTAATTAAAAAATAACTTTTTCTGGATATGAAACTTCTAATAAGTTTAATGCTTTCTTAGCAACTTCATAGGAGATTTTACCATCTCCATCTTCACTGCGATATGCTTCTCTTATTTTGGGTAATAAATATTCTGGGAAAATAGTTAATGGTTTAAGATCTGTCAATAAACATATCCAACTTCGTTTATTTTCGTCTTTTATCTCAGTAATAATGTTTAATTTCTTCAAATTGTCAAGTAAAATCTCAGTTACTGCAAATTCAGAAAAAATCTTAGGGATTTTATCAAGAGGATAATGATTTGAGCGCATGAGAACAAAAAAGTCATAAACATCGGGATTGAGTAATATCGCAGCCAATTTTTTTGTATCTTCAACACTTTCAGCATAAGGATCATATGTAGAGAAAAAATCTATTGTTTTTTGCTTAAAGAATGGTAATAATTCATTATTTGTGTCTTTAAAGTGTTTTAGAAGATTTTCATTAGGGATCCTAGTAAACATAATATCTTTAACTAAAAATAAATATTCACCTTGATTTTTAATAACCCCCGTTTTCTTATCTTTCTCACCCTTAATCCAATCGCGACGGACAAGGTTGAGCTCCAAGAATGGGCGTATTAATATATCAATATTAGCCATTGGTTTCATTTTTTCAACAATCTTTTTCATCTCATTCTTGGCAACAGGATTTTCCCTTAGCGTCTCTAAAATCCTTAAACGCTCATCACTGTTATAAATTAAGGCAACCTTCTGTAATTTATCTAATTGGCTTAATCGTTCTACTTGAAAGATCGTATATTTTAATTCATTCATTAAGCGAATATTTACATTTGAGATTAAATCTAATTGTCTAGTATTCGCAGCCTTTGTGAGTTTATCAAAAATATTGTCTAATCTTTTTGCCATATCTTTTATCAAATCTTCAAAAAGCTCGATTTCATCATCTAATTCAAAAAGAGAAAGGGTTAAATATTGAGTGCCATCCGCTAATTGTCTGAAATAAGATAAAACTTGATATGGAGTTTCTCTTAATCTTCCTGCATAAAAGTTACTAAAACCATATTTCATGCCAAAGACACCAGTAGTATGTTGATAAAACGTTGCGAAAATGTCGTTTTCTACTATTAAACCAGAATAATTAGGTTCATTAAATTCTTCATTTTGAAATATTAATTGAATGGGACTGAATTCTGGATTAATTTCACCGGTATCTTCCTTTTGATTAATTTTAAATTGAAATGTCAAAATTCCTTGAATCAATTTGATTTGCCTCTAATACTCTTATAAGTAAATTTATTTAACTAATATAT
>RDOE01000007.1 GCA_011364975.1 Promethearchaeota archaeon
AATATGGAATCTCTAAATCATCTAATAGCCTTGCAAATGGTGTTTCATCAAATTCCTTCATGTTTACTAAGAAATCTACGGTAATAAAGTCAACTTTTTTCCCTTTTAAAAATTCTACTAATTTAGACGTATCTGTGTTTTGAAAGTATTTTGCATCTTCTTTTGAGGACATATACGCAATAATTTTTTTAGTTTTCACAGGCTTTATTTCCAACACTTCCATTATGTCATACACCTCTTTATTATTTTATTTTTAGAGAGTAATTTCTAAGTAAATATTCAAATAGTTATAATATAAAGAATTTGACAAGAAGAATTCTAAATGTTTTGATAAATTAAATTATCAAAAATTAATGTTACACAATTTTTTTAGTTAGGCGAAATTCGTCATCATATGTTATATTTCAAAGAAGTCATGATCAATTTGATATGTTTATATGCTTGAAAAACATTTCATCACTTGAAGAAAATAAAATTTGTCATAAAAAAAATTTAGTAAATTTAGTTGATTAAAATAAGTAGGAGTTGAAATGAATAAAGTTGGACATTTATTCTATTTTATCTCATTCTATGAGAAGAAAGATATTATATCTTCTTGAAAAAGAAGGTTTTATTTCTTACACAGACTTAATGGATAAATTAAACCTTGAACAAACTGGCCAATTAAATTTCCATTTAAAAAAACTCAATAATTTAATTGGAAAAGATAAAAAATCTTATTTCTTAACTGATGATGGAAAGCAAATTTTAAGGATTTTAAGTATAAATAAACGAATTTTATCAGGTGAAGATCTTGAATATTTAAAATCTAAAGGTAGTGAAGTAAATAGGATTGGAGTTATTATCTGTAATTGCAATACCGAAATATCTAATGTTTTGAATATAAATTCGTTGGAAAGTTATGTAAGTAAGCTTAATAATGTTGTCTCTGTGAAAATACTTAATAATTTATGCCAAGAAAGAAATCAAACTAAGATAAAAAACTGGATAACGGAAAATTTTATAAACAAAATTGTAATCGCAGCATGTTCTCCGAGGACCCACCAACATATTTTTGAACGTCTATTTCAAGGCATTATTGATAAAACTAATCTAGATATCGCAAATATAAGAGAACAGTGTTGTTGGGTACACTATTCAATGAAAGATCAATTAGACAACCTTATAATCCTTAAAAAAGCTCAATTAATTATTGAAGCCACTGTAATAAGATGCAGTTTACAAAAGGAGGTTAAAATAAAACGCGTAGAGGTTGAAAAAAGTTGTGTAATTTTAGGAGGAGGCATTGCTGGAATGAGTGTCGCTTTAAATCTATCTCGGGCAGGCTTTAAAGTATATCTTATTGAAAAATCTCCTACTTTGGGAGGCAAAATAGCACGATGGCATAAAATTTCTGAAATGGGAGATTGTTCAATTTGTTTTACCTCTGAAGTAATTGGAGAACTCGTAAGAGAAGAAAATATTGAAATATTGACTAATACGCAGATATGCGACATTTCAGGAGAGATAGGTAATTTTTCTATTGAATTAATTAAAAATCCTCGCTATGTGGATGAACAAAAATGTACTGGCTGCACTCAATGTGTCGAAGTTTGCGCTAAAGAAGCAACAAATGAATTTGATTTTGGATTATCCACTAGAAAAACTATTTATTATCCATTTCAAAATTGTTATCCATATGTACCTGTTATTAACGAGGAGGATATTAATTATTGTTTAGAATGCAGAGTTTGTGAACGTGTGTGTGTTAATGGTGCCATAAATTTAGAAAAAACAGAATCTAAAATAAAATTAAAAGCTGGAGCAATTGTATTAGCTATAGGATCAGATATTTATAATAATTTAGATGATTACAATTACAATCCAAAAAATAATATTATTAACTCCGCTGAATTTGAGCGCATTATTTCCTCAGATGGGATAACTGAAGGAAAAATAGTTAAGCTTTCAAATGGAAAACCTGTTCAGACAATATCAATTATTCAAGAGGTTGGACCATCAAACTATTTATGTGATTATATGGATGAGGTAGCCCTTAAATATATCAAAATTATCGAAATGAAAAATCCTGGTTGTGAAGTCAATGTTTTTTATGACCTAAATAAATTAAAAGAAAAAGACGAAATAATACTTAGATATACTCATCCTCGATTTCTATATGCGAATGAAATAAATGTATCTACAAATGGTAAATCTAATTACGTTATAGCAGATTCGATAGAATTTCAGAGTGATTTAATAATTTTAAATGCGAAATTTATTCCTAATCGCGATCTAAAAAACCTAAGAAAAATCATTGATTTCAATTTAAATGAAAATGGATTTATAATAGAAGGAACTCTCGCTTCAGGTATTTTTGGAGTTGGTACTGTTTACGGGCCATTAGATTATAAATCAACAATATCTACAGTTAATAATATTACCTTAAAAATAATATCTCTATTATCCAACGATTTTTTATTAGCAGAATATACTGGAATTGAAATAGATGAGGAGAAATGTGGTTTATGTAATCTATGTATCTTATCTTGTCCTTATAATGCAATTATTATAGATTCTGAAAAAATAGCTATCGATAAATTCAAATGTAAAGGATGTGGCATGTGTGTTAGTGCATGCCCCACCAACGCTATTGAGATGAATCTTAATTCTTCTGAAAAGATCATTAAAACAATTGAAGCATTTTCGAAATTTAATAAAAGCCCCAAAATAATTGCATTTTGTTGTCAATCATGTGGTTATGCTGCTGCTGATGATGCAGGATTGAAAAGGATACTATATAGTCCCAACATTTTTATAATTTCTGTTCCATGCGCAGGAAGGGTCGATAGTGAATTTATACTTAAATCTTTCGAGATGGGTTTTGATGGAGTAATGGTGATTGGTTGTAGAAAGGATTCCTGCAGATATTATGATGGTATAGAAAAGGTTAATAAGAAAATTCTAATATTAAAAGGAATTATCGGTCCTAAACTAAATAAAAGGATAACTTTGAAGAGGATTAACTCTGTAGAAGGTCACAAATTTGCAAGAATTTCAAATAATATATATCAATTTATTTTAGAGGAGATGAAAAATGAAACTTAAATTGATTATAACTTCATTATCATCCTGTAGTGGTTGTATTTCCACATTACTTACTCTAGATATATTTCCTCAATTTTTTGAACGGACTGAAATTGAATATTTTCCTTTTATTTCTGATAATATAGAAATCTATGATTGTGATATTGCGTTAATAGAAGGGTCTGTTACAGAGCAAACACAAATCAAATATTTAAAAGAAATAAGAAAAAATACTAAAAAGCTATACGCTCTAGGCACCTGTTCAGCATTTGGAGGTATTGTGAGTTTATCTACTAAAAAATTTTCGCAACCAATCTCAGACTTCGTTGAAATCGATGGAATGATACCTGGGTGTCCTCCTCCATCAATTTTGCTTGGAAATAATATGATCCGATTAATCGAAAATAAAAATATCATTTTAGATGAAAAAAACATGTGTTCTACATGTCCACTTCGCTATTCTTTAAAAATACCTACACTCTCACAAGTTGAGAGGCTTATGCCTAAAAACAGTGATATAGATTTTCCAGAAGGCAATTTAATATGCTTTCTTAAGAAAGGAGTCCTATGTATGGGGCCAATTACTCGAAATGGATGTGAGAGTATTTGTATTAATCAAGGAATTCCTTGTGAAGGGTGCATGGGTCCAATTTCGAAAGAATTTACTTCTAATTTAGTAAACTTTCTTAGTCTTTTTAATATCAATGAAGAACTTAGAACATATGAAGGAATTTTTTATAGGTTTTCAAAACCCAAACTGAAGAGGTGAAAATAATGGATAAAGTTATAGATATTTGTACTAGGGTTGAGGGTCATGGTAATTTGAATTTTGTTTTCAAAAGTGAAGAATTATCTCATACGGAATTTACATTTTCTTTATATCGAGGATTTGAGAATATTTTAATTGGTAAAAAACTCTGTGACGTGCCAAAAATAGTATCCCGAATATGTGGTTTGTGTTATTCTTCTCAAACAATTGCTAGCTGTAAGGCAATAGAAGATATTTATGGAATTGAGCCATCAATTCAATCTATATTGTTAAGAAAACTATTAATGACCTCAGAGTTGATAAAATCGCATCTATTACATTTTTTCTTTCAAACTCTTCCCGATCTTCTCAAAATTCTTGATATTAATGGACATATTAATAATGCCTACGATATATTTAATTATAATGACCAATTTACATCTAATGTATATAATTTATTGAAAATTAGCTCAGACATTAACCGATTAATAGGAGGTAGAGTGATTCATCCAATCACGGTTATTCCTGGAGGAGTAATTAACAACCCAGAAAAAAAAAATCTCCTTTTAATACAAAAATATCTAAAACGAGCCAAAGATTATGCTCAAGATTTAATCGAATATTTTATCACCCTTTTTTCTAAATATAATCCTCCGAATGAATATGATCTATCAAAATTATCATTTTTAGGGCTTTCAAATGAGAATATACATTCCAGATATGAGGGAGACATTATTATAAAACAACTTGAATCGAAACCACAATTATTTGCACCACACAATTATCAAGACTTTTTTAATAAAGATCAAGAACTATATGGCATCAACTTTCATACAATAAGAGGTAGCAAGGTCTTAACTGGGCCCTATTCTAGATTTAATATTAAAAGGGATTATTCCAATGACATAATATCCGATTACGTAAACCAATTTGAAAAACCCTGGAAAAAAAGTCTTTTATTCATGAATTTACTACAATTAATTGAAATCTTTCTCGAAATCATTCAAAATTTAGAGACTATAAATGATGACTTAATTTCAAGTAAGTGGAATATTACCTCTCTTAAAGTTATTAAAAATAGAGATGGAATTGGAGTAGTAGAAGCCCCTAGGGGGTTATTAATGCATCATTATCATATTGATAACAATCAAAGAATTGACGGCGTGAAATTATTTATTGCAACTGAGATAAATTTACCGATTATTAACGAGATGATCGCTAAATATGCGCAAGAATTATTTTTAAAGCATGATATTAACACTGTTAAAGACAAAGTTCAAATAATGTTAAGAGCTTTTGATCCATGCATTTCCTGTCTTTCACATTAGTAAAAATGTAATATTTAATTTAACTTTACACCTATGGAGAAGTATCAGATAATGAACGAAGAAAAAAGCTGCAATTTTGCTAACTTATGTGAAATCTATCTCCTTTATTTTGATGAGGTTATTGGACATGTATTTCTATTGACTTGCCCAGAAGATATAATATCTATTGATCCTACAAAAAAAAGTATTATCATGCATCATCCTATCTGGTTTTTAGAACTTGAAGATGATAAAACAATAAATCGAATAGATTTAGAGTATAATGAAGTTATGTATTTTGCGAGAAAATTTATAATAACTTCAGGAAGAACTAAAAAAAGAGCCGGTTCAACGGAAGAACAAAATGAAACAATAATATTAATAATAACTCTTTCAGCTAATCTTGATATATTTGGAGGAGAGTTATTAAATCTATTAACTAGTAATCTTATGCATGAATTTAAGGACACACTTTATGAAGTAATAGAATCAGAAATAGCAAAATTAGAAATAATTAAAACTACAAAGATTATGCAAAAGATCGAAAAAGGAGATCAAATAAAGAAAAGAATAAAAATCATAATTAATTCCGTTTGCGAAAATTATTTTTCTTCCATAATCAAACAGACTGATGCAATCTCTATTAAGCTCCAAAAAGCAATTTCTTACTTAATATTCAAGGGGATAGATATAGATCATATAGTTAGACAGTCTCATACTAAAGAATTCTCCAATATTAGATTATTCGATTATGATAAAATAAAAAAAAGTGATATTGAAACAAAAGAAAAATTTGAATTAATAAGCATTAACCCAATTAATGATTGTCAAGAATTTGAAATATTAATAAAAAATGTTTATTACAAGCCTTTAAATAATTTAAGAGCTAAGGTTAGTTATATTCAAGATTTTTTCGAACAAGAAATTCTTAATGAAGGAATAGAAAAGTGCTTACCAGATGAGGAGTTACTCTTAGTTGTTCCGATTCCTAAAAAAATAAATGAATATATTTTTTCAATTATTAAAGATTCGACAAAAAAGAAATTATATTCTCGTAAACTAAATTTAGATTTAGATTTTTAAATATAACATATGTTATATTTCATAAGTTGTTAGAAATTTTTTAAGATTCTCAAAATCTTTTCCCGTTAGTGTATTTAATACCATATTAAAAGAATCTTCCTGCTTATTTTTGGTTACAGCCATTAAGACTGAGCCATTACTTACTTCCTTTACCAAAATATAATTATTATCACTCTCATAGATAACGGTAGTTAGTTCTAATGGTGAAACTTGTTCATTTAAGAGTTCTTTGATTTTAGTAAAAATTTGATATATATTAGAATCAAGAGTGGACATTTCAAATTTTAAAAATTGAAGTGGTTTACTCTCAAATTTACCTAACGTAGAGGCTATTAGTAAACCATCTGGTTGGTTGAACAATAAATATTCAGAAAGAGTATTAAGTTTTAATTGGTCTAATAGATGTCTGACTTTTCCAAGACGTTGTAACGCTAAAGTATTTTGTTGTATCTGATAATCAAGAACCTCAATTAATCTATGCTGTGCACTTCCCTCTTTCACAGAAACAGGTGTAAATTCAAGCTTCAATTTTAAATCATCATTTATCCCTTCAATTAACTCCTCATATATTTTATCTTCTTTAGAGTTTTGAAGATCAATTTTATTTAGGAGAACATATACTTTATTAATCTCTGGGCTAAATTCAAATATGTATTTAACAAAATTATCAAAAGTATCTTTAGTTTTTGAATCTTCAACAGAAGAATCAACCATAAATACTGCTGTAGAGACTTCTGAAAAAACTAACTCACGTTGTGATTCTGAAAAATATCTTTCCATATATGTTTCTTGTCCACCTAGATCCCAAATTGAAAGTTCCATTATTCCTCGGAAAATAAAATTTTCTCTAGAAACTCCCTTTGTTGGTTTTAAATTAAGGACCTTCATGAAATTATAGCCTAAACAAGTAGTTCTCATTAAACTTGTTTTACCAGCACCAGCAGGACCAAAAAGAAGTACTTTAATTATGTATCACCGTTATAGTTTTAAATCAGAATTAAAGTGATAATTGAATTTATTATATTATAATTTAATCTTTTTGTTTAAATTATAACTCATTCTTTATTTAATTTTTTCTAATTTTTAAAGTATTATTTAGGGTCGAAGAGAAATACTCACATAGACGATTTAATTAAATATAACTTTTAATTACCAATATTAAGGTAAATAAATACATAAAATCAATATTGGAGACTTATAATGGATTTATTAAAATATATCAGAAATGTACCTGATTTTCCTGTAAAAGGTATACAATTTAAAGATGTTACTACTTTGGCTAAGAATTTCCCTGCTTTTAAAGAATCATGTGATTTAATAATTAAAAAGTATAAAAAGAAAGGGATTACTAAAGTTGCAGCAATTGAAGCCCGAGGTTATGTTTGGGGCGGTGTAATTGCTTATCAGTTAGGTGCAGGTTTTGTCCTTATGAGAAAACCGGGAAAACTACCTGCTGATACATTGAGTGAGGAATATGAACTTGAGTATGGGACTGATAAAATAGAAATGCATAAAGATGCTATATAAAAAGGAGAAAAAGTCTTACTTTTTGATGATTTATTAGCCACTGGAGGTACATCAAAAGCAGCGTGTAACTTAATAGAAAAAGCAGGAGGGCTTATTTACTGGAAGTTTACATGGGAGGGATAAACTAGAAGGGTATGATGTTATGAGCCTTCTTGATATCCCAGTAGAAGAATAATAAAAATAAAAACTCTGATATAAGAACCCACTTTTTTCCCTTAATTTTCTCTTTATTTTTTATGCTTAAAACTTAAATAATTCTCTGTACTTTATACTCACAGTATCAAATTTCACACATTTAAAGGTGGGTATATAATTAGAGAAACTAAGAAAACTCCCTTTTACGAGATACATATAAAATTAGGGGCACGAATGGTTGAATTTTCAGGATTTTTAATGCCTGTGCAATATGATAGCATTATAAAAGAACACAATTCTGTTCGTAATAACGCGGGAATATTTGATATTTCTCATATGGGTGAGTTCATGCTTGAAGGGAAGGACGTTATACCTTTTCTTCAGTATATAATGATCAATGATCTAAAATTACTTGAACCATCTAAAGGACAATATTCTATTATGTGTTATGAAAACGGAACTGTTGTTGATGATCTTGTATATTATGAAGAAAATCCCGAAAGATTTCGAATGATCGTCAATGCAGGAAATATTGAGAAAGATTTTAAATGGTTAAATGATCACATTTCGGGTAAAAATGTTAAAATTACAAATTTATCTGATAAGAGATGTAGAATTGCCTTTCAAGGACCAAATTCTGATGACCTACTTCAAAAGCTAATAAATATTGATTTAACTAAACTTAATCGTTTTTACTTTTCTCACTGTGATTTAAATGGAGTTCCTATCTTTATTGCAAGAACAGGCTATACCGGAGAGAGAGGGTTTGAAATATCATTTGAATATAAATATGCTGAAAAGGTTTGGAATGATTTGACTAGATTAGGTGCAACTCCTGCGGGTTTAGGCGCAAGAGATTCATTAAGATTAGAAGCGTGTTATTCTTTATATGGTCATGAGATTAGTGATAAAATAACTCCAATTGAAGCTGGTTTAAATTGGTTGGTAAAACCTAAAGAGGGAATTGACTACATCGGGAAATCAGTATTAATGAAGCAAAAAAAGGAAGGGCCTAGCAGAATTCTCGTTGGATTAAATCTCATTGATAAGGGAATAATGAGAGATAATAACAAAATATACAAGGATAGTGAAGAAATAGGCTTTATTACCTCTGGAGGTTTTTCTCCTACTCTAGATAAAACTATCGGATTAGGTTTAGTTAAAACCAGATTTAGTGAAATAGGTACGGATGTAGAAATCGAAATTCGCAATAAATTACTAAAAGGAAAAATAGTAGCAATACCATTTTATAGAAATGTTTAGATAAAGTGAAAAAAAATGGATTATAATATTCTTGATAACTTAAAGTATACCCAAACTCATGAATGGGTTAAAATAGAAGGAATAAATGCTATTACAGGTATTTCAGATTATGCTCAACACCAATTAGGTGATATTGTATATATAGAACTCCCTAATATTGGTGAAACTATTGAGAAGGGAAGTTCTGCTGGAGAGATAGAATCTGTTAAAGCTGTGGGTGAGTTTTTAATGCCGTTAACAGGAAAGGTAATACAAATTAATAATCTTCTTTCAGAAAACCCTGAAATAGTAAATCAATCACCATATGATAAAGGATGGCTAATTAAAATTGAAATTTTAAATCTTAAGGAAGAAAATGAGTTAATCTCAGCAGATGAATACAAGAACATCATAGAAAGAGAAGATAAATAAATTTTTTTCTAATCTAAAATTTTATTTTTTAACTTGAAAATTAATTTGTGATTTAATATGGAATTCATTCCACATGATGATCAGACAATTATAGAAATGTTACGCACAATCGGTGTTGAAAATATTAATGATTTATTCAGGGATATTCCTAAAGATTTATTAATTGAATCATTAGGCTTACCTACTGGTTTATCAGAGCCTGACTTGTTAAAGACAATGAAACAACTCTCCGAACTAAATCATGTATATGATAGTTCATTTATAGGTGCAGGATGTTATTTTCATTATATTCCTTCCTTAGTTGATTTTATAATTAACCGCTCCGAATTCTATACATCATATACCCCCTATCAAGCAGAGGCTAGTCAAGGTTATTTACAAGCAATTTATGAATATCAAACTATAATCTCTCAATTAACGAAAATGGATATTGCAAATGCTAGCATGTATGATGGATCTACAGCTTTAGCTGAAGCAATTATTATGGCGTCAGGAGTTAGGCAGAAAACTACTATTCTTATAATAGAAGGAATTCATCCGGAATACATTAATGTTATCAAAACTTATTGCTGGGGTCATGGGTTAAATTATAAAATCCTTAGAATAGAAGATCTAAATTTGGAATTAACTGATGATATAGCAGCAGTTGCATTTCAAAGTCCGAACTTTTTTGGGGAAATTCAAAATATTGAGAAATTAGTTGAAAAAGTCAGATTAAAATCACCTTCTTGTCTTATTATTCAGGTTATGACTGATCCAACTTGTTTGGGATTGTTAAAACCCCCCGGAGAATTAGATATTGATATATTTGTAGCAGAAGGACAATCCTTTGGAATTCCTCCATCATTCGGTGGACCAGGGCTAGGGATATTCACTGCAAAACAAAAATATCTAAGAAAAATTCCCGGACGATTAGTGGGGAAAACTAAGGAACTCTTTGGTGATCAAGAAGGTTTTATTTTGACACTACAGGCTAGAGAGCAACATATACGAAGAGAAAAAGCAAGCTCTAATATATGCACTAATCAAGCCTTATGTTCTTTATCAGCACTTATTTATCTTCTTTCAGTAGGTAAAAGGGGATTAGAAGAAATTGCGAAGCAGAATTTTCAAAAATCAAATTTTTTAAAAAAAAATCTTGCGAAGATACCGGGTTATGAAATTAAGAGTAAAAATCCAACCTATAATGAATTTGTGATTAAGTGCCCTAATCTTGATGCACTAATAGATGAATGTGAAAAGGTTAATATAATGCCTCCACTAAAACTAACTCATTATTACCCTGAAATGAAAAACTTAGCTTTAGTTTGCGTTACAGAAATAAATACTTTTGAATCAATTAAAGCTTTTCTCAAAGCGGCAAATACAGCAATAAATATAGGAGGAGTTAAGGATGGGTTCTGAGCCAGTATTAATCTTCAGCAAGCAAGTTAAAAAATCTCAAAAAAATTTCATCCCAAAAATGGATTTGGAAGAGGTTTCACTTGAAAATATTCTTCCAAAAGAATATCAAAGGACTGACTTAAACATACCAGAAATACCAGAAATTGAAATAGTTCGACATTATATTGGGTTAAGTAAGAAAAATTATGGAGTAGATACTGGAATATATCCTCTTGGCTCTTGTACTATGAAATATAATCCTAAAATCAATGAAGTAATAGCTAGACTACCTGGTTTTGCTAATATCCATCCATTACAAACAAAGAATGAAGGTGCTTTGACATTAATTTTTGAAATGGCTAAATTATTAGGCAAAATTACAGGAATGGACGGTTTTACAATGCAACCGGCAGCTGGAGCTCATGGAGAATTAACGGGATTATTCATTATGAAAAAATATTTTGAAAATAAAAATATAAATAAAACTAAAATTATTATCCCTGATTCTGCTCACGGTACAAATCCTGCCTCAGCCGCAATCGCAGGCTTTTCTATAATTGAATTAGAATCTAATGAATCTGGTGAAGTTCCAATAGATCAACTTGAATTTGCCATGAAAGAGGGAGATGTTGCAGGAATAATGTTAACAAATCCAAACACTCTTGGAGTTTTTGATTCTCAAATATTGGAAATAACAAGAATAGTACACAAATATGGGGGATTATGTTATTATGATGGAGCTAATCTTAACCCTGTTTTAGGTATTTGTAGACCAGGAGATATGGGCTTTGATATTGTTCATTTGAACCTACATAAAACCTTTTCTACTCCTCATGGTGGAGGTGGTCCGGGATCAGGTCCTGTTGGAGTCAAGGAAGAATTAATTCAATTTCTACCAGAGCCCTGCCTCATTTCTACTCGTTCTGGAATATATTGTCGTGAAAATAGCAATACTTCTATTGGTTATATAAAAGCGTTCTGGGGTAATTTTGGTATAATTGTTCGAGCATATGCTTACATTATAGCATTGGGTGCTGAAGGACTCAAAAGAGTAGGACAGATTTCAGTCTTAAATGCGAATTACTTGAGAGTCTTATTAAAAAGTAAATATAACCTTCCATATGACCGATTATGTTTTCATGAATTCATTCTTACTGATAAAAAGATACCAAATGGAGTTACTACTGAAGATATTGCAAAACGAATTTTGGATTATGGATTTTATGCTCCTACAATTTATTTTCCGTTAATTGTTAGTGGAGCGATGATGATTGAACCTACTGAAACAGAAACGAAAACATCTTTAGACCAATTTTATGATGTCTTAATAACGATATATAAAGAAGCAGAAAGTACACCAGAATTACTTAAAAAAGCACCGTTTAATACCCCAATAGGGCGATTAGATGCAGTTTTGGCGGCAAGAAAGCCAGTACTAAAGGAATAAATCTTAATTAATAATTTTTAATTCATTTTATTTATAAGAGAGCATCTTTAAGAGAATGATGACAAGAACAATCTCTTCTCGTATCAAGCTTTTCTAGAGCTAATTCTAATAGTTTCTTCAAATTTTCTGCATTTTGAGTCATCGTTTCCAGAACCTCTGGTACATTAACGGATAATTCATCAACAACACTACCACATTTATAACAACGTAGCGCATATTCTACAATTCCACAATTGGGACATTTACCGGCCCAAACATCTAAATCTGTAACCATAGCAATGCAACAATAACATATTTCCTTTTCAGCAGCTAAAACAACTTCTGGATATGTTGTCATTCCAACTATATCGCCTTCCCAACGGCGAAACATTTTTGATTCAGCTCTGGTCGAAAACCTGGGACCTTCAATGCAAACATAGATGCCTCCTTTTTGAATGGTTAATTTACTTTCTTTCCCTGCTTGATAAAAAATATCGTTTAAATACTCACAGTATGGATTTACTTGACTTATATGACATAATTGACCCCCTTCGTAAAATGTATCTTCTCTTTTTTTGGTTCTGTCAATATATTGATCAACTAAAATAAATTTACCTTTTGTATGTTCTTTCTTCAAAGAACCAACAGCTGATGGTGATATTAAAAATTTGACTCCTAATTCTTTCAAAGCCCAGATATTGGCTCTAAAATTGATATTATGAGGAGGAATAATATGACCTTGGCCATGTCGGGGAATATATGCTACATTCTTTCCTTTAAAGTCCCCTATACTAATTGTCGAAGATGGACTTCCGAATGGGGTATATACTTTTATTTCTTTGAGATTATTTAGTGCTATATCAGAGCCCGTTCCACCAATTAAACCAATTTCAATATTTTGTTGTAATTTTTCCATAATTAATTTATATTATTTTTATTTTTTTTTAGATAAAATAAAATAAAACTTGAAAAATTTTAAAGATTATAAATAGGAAAATTATAAAAATAAAAATAGTGAACAATATGGTTAAAATTGGAATTATTGGAGGTTCCGGATTGGATAATCCAGATATTTTAAAAGAAGCAAAAGATATTGAAGTGGATACTGCTTATGGTAAACCAAGTTCTTCACTGAAGGTAGGCAAAATTCATGACATCGATGTGGTTCTTCTAGCAAGACATGGAAGAAACCATACCATACCTCCAACACAGGTAAATTACCGAGCAAATATACAATCTTTGAAAGATCAGGGATGTAGTCATATCTTAGCGACTACAGCATGTGGAAGTTTAAGGGAAGAAATCGGAAGAGGGGATTTAGTAATTCTTGATCAGTTTATCGACTTTACTAGATTAAGAAAAGTGAGTTTTTTCGAAGAGTTCCCTCCAGGCGAGGCAAAACATACAGCTATGCCCTATCCTTATTCTGAAGAACTTAGAAAAATACTTATTGAAACTGCTAAAGAATTGAATCTAAAGTATCATGATAAAGGAACTGTTGTTACAATTGAAGGACCCAGGTTTTCGACCAGAGCTGAATCGGAAATGTTCAGAATCTGGGGAGCTGATGTAATTAATATGAGTATAGCTCCCGAGACAATTCTTGCTAATGAAGCAGGAGTTCCATTTGCAGCAGTTGCTATGTCCACAGATTATGATTGTTGGAAAGATGATGAAGCGCCAGTGACTTGGGATGAAATTTTAGAAATTTTTAGTCAAAATGTTAACAATGTTATTGCTTTATTAACAAATACGATAAAAAAGATAAAATAAACAATTTAATTAAAGAATTCAATTTGGACTTTTATTTTCCTAACTTATTTTTTATTTAAATTTTAATTATAATAAAAACATTGAAATTTCTTGCTTGTTTAAACTAGGTAATATCATTTCAGATATGAATAAGAATATTTTGACATTATCCATTTATGCCTAAAATCACCTTTCTAGGAGCTTGCAGAGAAGTTGGACGTTCTGCAGTTCTAATTGAATCAAATTCAGGAACTCAATGCATTTTAGATTATGGGGTTAGATTCAATGAAGAAGAGAGACTTCCAGTATATAGTAACCTAAATAGACTTAAAGCTGCGGCATTGACGCATTGTCACATAGATCATTCCGGGGCAATACCATATCTTTATAAAAATAATGAAATCCCCCTTTTTACTAACCCTATAACTCTTAGAGTATCTGAAATCTTATTAGAAGATATGATTAAAATATCTAATTATCCTTACCCTTTTGGTTATAAAGAATTAAAAAGATTAAAGCAACATAGTTTTTTTCTTAAAAATGGAGTACGTCAAAAAATAGATAATAATTTTTACCTCACCTTCTTCAATGCAGGTCATATTCCTGGAAGTGTTTCAATTTTAGTGCAAGTTGACAATAAGAAAATCTTATACACTGGGGATCTTAATACAATTCCTACTAACCTCATTGATCCAGCTCAACCGAATTCTATGCCTGAAATCGATGTTTTAATTATTGAGTCAACTTATTCAACAACAGAACATCCCGCAAGAAATACATTAGAAAAAAAGTTTATTGACAATGTGGTAAATACTATTGAAACGGGAGGCAATGTATTAATACCTGCATTTGGGGTTGCTCGTTCGCAAGAAATTATGCTTATTTTAAAGAAATATGGATATAAAAATAAAATATTTTTCGATGGTTTAGCTCAGAAAGTAGCAATCACATACACGAATTTCCCAGATACAATAAAAGACTTTAATTTTTTTAAAAAAGCATTAAAAAGTGTTGAATTTATTTCAAGGAGAAATAGACTAAAAATTGCAAAATCTGAAAAAAATGTAATTATAGCACCTTCCGGTATGTTAAAGGGTGGCGCGGCAGTTGAACATCTCCATCATATCATAAATGATCCATATTCAGCAATCTATTTAGTAGGATATCAAATAGAGGGAACACCAGGAAGAAAACTATTAGATGAGGGTATATTTGAATTAAATTATAATCAAAGAAATACAAATTTGCAGGAACCGATTAAAATTAGAGCGAATTGTGATATTAATTATTTTGATTTTTCTAGTCATGCTGATAAAATTCATTTATATCAATATATTAACGATTTGACTTTAAATAAAAACTCCAACTTCATTTTTTGTGTTCATGGGGATGAAAAAGCAACAACAAATTTTGCAGGAGATTTGAGTAATAATGGCTTTAATTCTATTGCTCCTGAAATAGGAGAAACTTATCAAATTTAAAATCAGAAATACTAAATTATTAAATCTTCAATTGCCTCTTTACTATTAAATCGCAATTATCTAAAAACTCACTGATTTTACCAATAGGAACCTTAGTTCCAGCAGCAGGTGGATGACCACCACCTAATGCATTTAAGTGGCAAAGTTCCAAAGCTTGCCTTATAACTTCAGAAAGATTTACACCTTTGTTTACTATATCTTCATGTGCCCTTGCCGATATTTTATACACTTCTTCCCCTTCTCTTTTTGCACATCCAAAAATCGGTTTGCATTTATCTATTATGCCACTTTTATCAAAAATCAACATAGAAGCTATAGTTCCTATAATATTTTCAGAAATTACCTCTTCACCAAAAAAGTATTGAATATTCTCTTTAAATTGTATTTTTTGATTATCCTGAATCCAAAGCAATGCTTCTTGTATTGTTCGTTTGTATGTTATTAATTGTTCTTGAGCTTTTCTGTAAGCAACTTTGCGGTCTCCCATTGCAATAGCAATACCTAATGAGCCGTTATTACTTCTTCCACATGAATTCAATAAATTAGAAAAATCATTAAGATCATGAAGTTCCGAACCTATTATTTCATGTTTAAGTACATATCTATTAACAATTAATTTAGAAATGATTTCTGCTGGTTCTATATCTAACTTTAAGGAAACAAATTCTATAATTGCTGAAGAGATTTTTTGTTTCTCATCTTGAGTTAAATCATTCAATGTCTTTATATTCCCTTGTGAATTTTCCATTAAAATACCTAATTTTTGCAAAAATTTTAAGGTTTTACTTGTATTTCCACTAAGTCCGGGCAAATTAATTTCAGAAGAATAAGCAATCGACTCATTTAATGGTTTAATTGGTGAAAAATTCAAATCATCAATTACTTCAACTAAATCAGCAACAAGCGCATCATTTAAAATCAAGCTATTCAAACCAAAAAAAGTATTATTTGGCCCTTGATTTTGAATATCACCAGTTGCCCCAACAAGAGCTATTGAAGAGAGATCTATATTTTTATTATTGAGGGTTTTTGCAAAATAATAACAAATACCCGCCCCAGATACTTCATTACTCCCATCAATGTCATAAAAATAGGGATTAATGTGCCATGGTGTTGATTTAAGATATACCTCTCTAACTTTTTCATCGGTTTTATTTACAACTTCCTGAGGTAGATGGTGATCAAGTATCAGATATGGTATATCTTTTGATAACTTAGTTTGAAGTTCTAAATATTGTCCACTTCCAAAATCGGAAAAAATTAAAAAAGTTTTATTGTTACTATTTTCTGCAATTTTTGTTATTTCTTCTCTCTCCAATTGCTTTAATATGGAAATTTGAAATGAGACTTTTTCTCTATAGAGCGCTTTTCCGATAATCGCTCCCGAAGTTAACCCATCAGCATCAAGATGAGTATAAATATGCACAGAACCTTCAATACTATTTAAATGATTATAAAAAAATTCTTTTGTTTTAATTAAATCTGAATTGAGATGATCTAATTTAGTATTTATTTGGGTCATAATTTTATAAAATTTTAATATCAACTAGCCTTAATATATTAAAATAAGAAATTAATAATAAATACTCAATTAAAAAACTTTAATGTGAAAAAAATGCATCAAATAAAAATTAATCAACTAGCTTTAAACCTAGTCAAAAAATTAATTGATAATAAGGATTACTACAAAGCAAAAATTCAGAAATTGGAAAGTGGCGCAACGGTTATAGATATGACAGATGGTTCTTGGGATGGTGGTAAATTAGTCGGAGAGATTTGTATGGGGGGATTAGGAACAGTGGAATTTTCAAATTATAATTTAGGTAATCACTTTTTTCCAGCAGTTAACGTATACACTTCTTATCCTATAATTTCTTGCTTAGCATCACAATTAGCGGGATGGAGTGTTAAATTAAAGAAAGAAGTAGAAAAAGATGGAAACATAAAAAAAAAAGTTGTATTTCAATCATTAGGGTCAGGACCTGCTAGAGCAAAAGCTAAAGGAGAAAAATTGTTTGAGGAAATCAATTATAATGATGACTCTGATTGCGCTGTCATAGTTTTTGAAACCCGGGAAATGCCTAATGAAGAAGTAATGTCAATAGTAACTGAAAAATGCAACGTTAGCGCTGAAAATACATATGCCGTCTGTGCTCCTACAGCAAGTTTAGTCGGATCTATTCAAGTTGCAGCTAGAATTGTCGAAACGGGTATTCATAAGCTTCATGAAATTCATTTTCCTTTAGACATAATAATGGATGGATTTGGAACAGTTCCAATAGCACCTATTGCTAAAGATGATTTTGCAGCGATGGGCCCCCCAAATGATGCAATGTTTGCAGTGGGTAAAACTTTTTATACAATTAAGATAGAAAAAGAAAAGGAAGAAGAAATCTTTAATATCATTCAAAAGGCTCCAGCAAGTACGTCATCTAGTTATGGTAAACCATTTAATGATATATTCAAAGAAGCAGAATATGATTTTTATAAGATAGATCCTGGATTATTTGCCCCTGCAATTTATACGATAAATAACATTAAAACAGGAAAGAATTTTACTGTTGGAACTAAAGATGAGAATTTGTTAAAATTATCTTTTAAATTATAATTTTTTTATTTAAAAAAAATCTCTAAAAATTAGTCAATTCCTCTTGATACTTTATAATTTCCGCATCAGAAATATCTCTATCAAATTTAATTTCCTTTTGAATACCTAAATAAGCACATGCTATCTTTGCTGCAGCTGCAACTTCAGCTTTTTTAAGCGTAATAGAATAATCTTCAACTGGTCTGGAATGAGTATCATATCCTGATGTTCTGTAATATCCGTCACTTAATGGTTCATCATTGGAATAAGACGTGTTATAATACTGTTCACGATCATGTTTATGTTCTGTCATTTGTAAAGCTCTTTCAGATTTCATTTTATATAACAAGGATGCCATTTTATCAGCCACCTTAAAGGGAAGTTGATTTTTAACAATTAAACGGATGATATTATTAATGTCAAAATAATTCAAGGTATCAAATTTAACCCGTAAAAAACTCTTTAAATTTTCAGAATCTTTTTCACATTCAATTTCTGTCCAATCATGAATCGCTAATCTCCTTCGGAAAAAAAATAGTTCCCAATCTATGCCTAATTCTTTTAAAAACTCTAATAACTTTTCATCGTTAGGTTTACGGGTCTCTATTGTAATGAAGAGCTGAAGTCCATAATATTTATGTTCTTGTTGTAGAAAATATCCCCGTTGCTGCATAGACGCTAATATCTTTATCTTAACATAAAAGATATTCTCTGAGGGATCTTTTTTTTCACATTTTAGATATACAACATTACCTTCTTCGTTGATATATTCTGCATCTAAAAACCCCAAAATACTATCATCATTATCCTTTATAAACTCTCTTAAGCCACTTAGGGTGGGTTTTACATCATATTTTACTAAATCACTGTCTCGAATTGTCACATAATCTCTTTTACTGCTTCCAATTGCTAAACGTATAGCTCTTACTTTTAAATCTTTCTCTTCGCCAAATACATTTTTAAATGCATCGATAAGTGGAAATATTTCATCCTCTAATATTTTAATACTTGCCATAGAGCTTTCATAGGGTTCTGCTTCACTTATAAATTTATTAATGACGGGTGCTTCTGAAGCTTCAACTTCTATCTCATAATCTTTAGCGAGATTTTTTCTAATAACACAAATAGATCTCTTTTTTTCATTATACATATATAGTGAAGTTGAACTATCTAAAACTGCTCGAAATTGCTCTTTTAATTTATCCTCAGCATTTTTTGATTTTAATTTTCTGCTTCTCATGTTTATTTAAAACAATCAAATTATCTCTATGTCTATTTTTAAATAAAAAAAATAATCTTATAATCTTATGGATATCAAAAAATAAATTGTCTTTTGATTAACAAATTTCTAAATTTAATAAGCAAAAAAATAATTTAAAAACCAGTATAGTTCAATGATTTACTGAAAATAAAAAATAAATTATCCAAATATCCTGATTATTTTATCTCTTGCTCTAAAAAATAGTTGTCTCCTTTTTTTATATAAATCATTGTTGAACCAAAATTATTTCTTACAGTAATTTTATTCCCTTCAACGTTTAAAATTTCTATTGAATAGGGTAAACGTCTACCTTTCATAATTTCTTCAGCTATTTGCTTCTCTTCTTCGTAATCCATAATTAACAAAGTTAAGTATTAAAAAAAAATTTTATGATTTTAAATTATACTATAAAAAAAAACTTCATCCTTAGTTTGATGCCTTCCCTGTAACCTCTTCTACTTCTAATCTCATTATCAACATGTTATAAAATACATCATTATTGGATAAAAATTTCTTTCTCAAAGCAGAAGGATTTTTTTCTAAATGAGTAAAAAGGATATTTAATGCATGCCTCTTCTCTTCTAAATCCTCAATAATAAGAAGCTTCCCCCAGAACACAACAGAACGATAAGCATGAGAGCATTGGTTATTTTTATATCCTAAATCTTCAATAATAGTCCCGCAAGCAACAGGATTGTTTTTTAAAAAAATAAGTTTTGCTCCTTGTTTTGCAGTGTGGAAATATAAACAATTTTGTAGCAGATCATATCCATAACTTAAAGTAACGATATATGGCTCATTATCATTACATAATGCTAGCGTTGTATATTTTCCGTTTTTGATTATTTCAGAGATTATATTAGGACTAGTAATTTGTCTTTCAGATTTTTGCATATGATATTTTTTCATTTTATTGCATCTCTCAGTAGCTAAGATAATAAGATTAATTTATTTAAAAATTATTTACTTTGTCCCTCTTATCATTTTCTCGTTTTTCACATTTAAAGTTTAGGATTTTCATTATAGTTATTAAAAAACGCCCGAAATTTTAATAAAAGATCAATTTTAAAATATAGATACACTTTTAATTAAATATATAATACGATTAATACTATTAAAAATAGCTGGGGAATATGGCTAAACAGCAACTAGATATTGGGTTTTTTTCTGCAGTTTATAGCCAGATTAACGGACATGCCCACGCAGTAAGATTTTTATCAGAAGCTATAGCAAAATTAGGGCATAATGTTCATGTATTTGCTCCTAGAATCCAAGATGGATATGAGAAGCCTAAAACTCTACATTTTCATGATCTTGGGGGAGCTATCATAGGAAAAAATACAGGATTTGTTTTAAGTGCGCCCCTGCAAAAAATGTTTTTTTGTCAAGAAGATTATCTCGATATAGCACATATTCATACCCATGCAACGATAGGTACTTTAGCAATTAACTGGGCAAAATACCTTGGAATTCCAATGATAGGCACTCATAATAGTCCAATGGTGTATTACACTGCTCAATACGTACCTCTTATAGGAAAACTACTCACTAAATCAGACTTTATATGGAGATATGAGCGTCATATTTTGGATAAATATGATTTAGTCCATGTACCAACGGAATCCAAAAAGCAATTACTACGAGATCATCGATTTAAGGAGCCAATGGTCTGTTTTACTAACGGGATTCATGATTTGTACTATTCTGATGTCAAAGAAAATGGTATACGCGAGAAATATAATATACAAGATAAGAAAGTTTTATTATATGCTGCTCGATTATCTACTGAAAAACATCCAATAAGTATAATAAAAACCTTCAAAGAAGTTCATAAAGAAGTACCGGATGCTCATTTACTTTTAGTCGGAAATGATGGACCTTCAAAAGAACATGTTAAAAGATTAATTAAGAAAAAAGGATATCGAGATTTTGTTTCATATATTGGTAGAGTATCCTTTCCAGATTTGTTAAAGTTATATAATACCGCGGATCTAACAGCCTTATGGTCTTGGGTCGAAGCTGAAGGTCTCGTAATTCTTGAAGCTATGGCTCAAGGAACACCGAATGTTGGCGCTAATGCATGTGGGATTAGCAATCTTATTAGACATGGAAAAACTGGTTATCTCGCTAATGACCTAAATCAATTTAAAGATTATGTTGTTAAATTGTTAAAAGATGATGATCTACGTGAGGAGTTTGGCAAAAATGCCAAAGAAGTAGCTCAACAATATAAGGTAAGTGAAATAGCTAAAACATGGATAAAAATATACAAATTTGCTATAAATGAATTATATCCTCTCCGATATAAACGTGAAGAGAGAAAGAGAAGAGTAGAGCTTGTTAAGGAATTTGCTCATAAAATACCGAATATAACTTTTTAAAATTAATAATTATACGAAATGACCGCATTTAATTGGTATTTACTTTTTTTTGAACTATTATATTAACATCTTTAAGGCATAGATTCAAATCTTTTTATTTAAAGAATATAGTTATTAGGTATTTAAGCAATCCATAATTTATCTTCTAAATTATAACATAAACAATAACTTATTTTTTATAATGCCAGAAAATTCAACGAATCATCAAACAAATAATATTGAAACTGGAGAAGAAATTACTCAATCCAGTGAGGGTACTAAAGAACTTATCTCTAAAGAATTTGTCCCTCATTTTTTACCTACATACCGGATTAGAACATTATTATTTCCTATACCAATAATTTTAGTAATAATTTTTGCGGGATTATTAGCATATCTTACATATATTATCGCTGGGATACAAGTAGATGGTAGTTATTTTCCTGAAGAGGAATTTGGAGCTGCTGCGGTTTTCTTAAATGCTGTTATATTCACTTCAATGGCTGCAGTATCAGCATTCATTATAATTTTTTTAATAAAAAAAATTGGTATAAAGGTTTTAAAATATATATTTGGGTTGAGTTTTGGATTTATAGGCTTTTTCCTGACATATATGTTTGCTGAGGTTATTACCTTTTTAATTTTTATTCAATTTCAAGAAACAACATTATTAGTTAATCTATATGGTTTAATCATTAACATATTTTTACCGTTCTTTATTGGGCTGTTCGTCTTTTATCTTCTTTTCAAATATTTTACTTCAAAATCAATTATGGTCAAAAATTCTATTGTCTTATATATCAGTCTATTAATTAGTGCATCAATGAGTATAATTCTACCACTTTGGACTACTATTGCAATTTTAATAGGAGTATCTTTGTGGGATATATTTGCTGTTCTTTATAAACGTGGACCAATCAAAGAAATGATTGATCTTGCTTCAACTCAAGATGAATATGATAATACTATGGAGGAAGAAATAAAAGATAAGATAGAAAAAGGTGAAGCCCTCTATGATACATCTAAATTAGAAATCGGTATCGGAGATCTAGCTTTTTATAGTTTACTTACATCAAGTATTCTTATTCACACCAAAAATATTTTTCTAATGACGTTTTCAACTATAGCTATAATAATCGGGACAGCTATAACAATTTCAGGTTTGAAGCGAAACAAAATTCTTCCTGGGCTCCCCATCTCAATATTCTTAGGAATTGGTACATTTTTGATATCGCAATTAATTTTTAGTCTTTTATTTTAATTATCATCAAAAATTAATAACAATTAGTTTATAAGCGATTTAATTTAATTTTAAATTAATTAATTGTGGAAGTAATAGTAAAATGGATAATATACAAAAGATAAAAGTTTTTACAGTTATAGGAGCAGGAACTATGGGAAGAGAAATAGCTCAAGTTGCTCTAATGTCTGATTTATTCTCAAAAGTTTACCTAAATGACATTAATGTTAAAAGCCTTGATGATGCATCAACTTTCATTAAAAATGGTTTACAAAAAATTGAATCAAAAGGAAAATTATTTCAAGGTTTAACAGCATCTAATTTAATGAAGAAATATTGTTGAAGCCATTCCAGAAGTTATGGAATTAAAACAAGAATTATTCAAAGAATTGAGTGAAAAATCAACCCAACATGCCATTCTTGCAACAAATACTTCTACAATGAGTATTTCAGGAATTGCTGAAGCGTCCATTAAACCAGAATTTATAGTAGGTATGCATTTTTTCACACCTATTCCTATACTGCGCTTAATCGAAGTAATTAGAGGAGAGAAGACATCAGATCATACATTTGAAACCGCAATTTCGCTAGGTCAAAACCTTCCTGCTCTAAAGGGAAAGAGGTATATTGCTAAAATAAATAAAGAAAGTCCTGGTTTTATCGTGAATCGTTTAACAATAGCTAGCGGACTTTTTTTTAATTGGTTACTAGATATGGCATATGAAAAGGGTATCCCCATCGAGGAGATCGATAATGATTATGCTAATCCCCCAGAGTTAGGGCCTTATGCAAAATGGGACTACCTTGGTTTGGATATAATCCATGATACCTTTAAATATTTTTCAGATAAAGTTTCTCCTCAATTTAAACCAGGAAAAACTTTGAACAATCTTATTAAGCAAGGAAATTTGGGTAAAAAAACAGGTAGAGGAATATATGAATGGATCGATGGGTTACCTAAACGAATTTCTTCAAAAAAAGCAAATCTCTATAATTTAGAATATTATTTTGCCATACAATTAAATGAAGGATGCAGACTTTTACAAGAAGGAATAGTTTCTAATTATAAAGTTATTGATGATACTATGCTTGCAGGGATGGATATGCCAGGACCCTTTGCTGCGGGAAAGAAAAATTACGAAAAATGGTCCGAGCTTCTTGAAGATTTGGTAAATATCACGGGATTGGACTACTTTAAACCATGTGATTTAATGAAATCGGGAGAATTTTTAACCATGAGAAAATAATTCTATGAAATTAACTCTATAACCATATATTGATATTTGAATTTAAAATATAGTCTGGAATTTCTTTAACATTATTTCCTTCTAAATCCAAATACTCCAGTTTAGTTAAATATCTCAAAGAATTAGGCAGTTTTTCAATCTGATTTCCCATTAGATCAAGTTTTTCGAGAGATAGGAGATTATTAATAAACTTGGGTATCTTTTCAATGTTTTGATGTCTAATGATCAATTCCTTTAAATGTTTTAATGTAAAAAATTCATTTGGTATGTTCTTAATCTGGAAACTGTAATAGCCATATAAATAAATCCCTGTTATAAATCCAGATTCATTAATTTTATAATTACAAGCATATAGTTTATTTATCTCCTGTTTATTTTCTAATTTTTCAATCTTTTGTCCAATCATAACTTCTAGGCTAATTAAAGCAAGAACATCTTCCTTATTAACACCTTCTTTTATATATTTCATTGAAAAATTTTGCATTAATAATTGACGAAAAGAGATCTCATCTAATTTTAAGTCAAGATTGTTTGTTAGCGTCAACTTATTGAGGGATTTTAACCTTAACCAATCAATCTGTGGAATTCTAGCAAAATTATTCCAGTCTAGAAATAATTCTTCTAAATTAGATAATTGTTGGAATGTTTTTGGTAAGGTGCTTAGATTATTATTCCACAAATTAAGGGAGGTTAAATGCGTCAAATGTCCTATAGAATCGGGGAGATAATCAAGATTCCATCCTGCTAAATCTAGTTTTATTATGTGATTGTTTTTAATCACAGGTTTAAAAAAACCTAACTCTTTTGTTTCTTTCATACATTCTAAATTTATTAAAAATTCCATTTCTTTAGGGTAAATCAAATATGATTTAGCATGTTTGTTAATGAATTTATCATATAAGCTATTTGAGATATCGCAATTTCGATATTTTAAAGCATTTATTAGTCCTTTAATTACCAAAAGAGAGCTCTCATTTTCAATAATATATTTTAAAGCATGTGTACCATATTTTATGAAATCCTTAACAATTAAGCTTACTGCTTCGGCTCTTATTACCGAATTCTCATCACTTATTACAATATTTTCTAAAATTTCATAAACTTCTTTATTTCTTATACCAAATTGCTCTATTGCCTTTAATGAAGCAACTCTAGTTTTTAGAATGTCACAATTTTCTAAAAATGAAATAATTATCTTCTGAGCCTCTGCTTTACTCGGATTATCCCTTAATTTTTCTGCAATAAAAGTAGAAGTCAAACTTTTCTCATAAACAAGTGTTAAATATCATTAAAATTAACAATTTAATTATATTTATGGTTGATGGTAATAAACATAAATTAATTTCACTTATTCATATATATAAATTAAGAACAATCAATTTAATTAATAAATCTGAAAATGACTAACTTAGTGAAAACGGGTTTTGAGAAAATCATTGATTTTTTCAACGATGAACTTGAAGTAAATCAACCAATTGCTATTGCAGAGGTAGTTGAAAAGACTGGTTTTTCATGGAGTTTCATTAAGAAAACTTTAGCCAAAATAAGCAATGATTATGATGGATTTCATTTCGAAAAATCCGGTAGTACCTGGATTACTTGGAAGGATAGAGACCATATTATTCCTAAACTAGAAAATACTTGTTCTCGCTTTTTAGATGATGAAGACGAATGCTAGGTTATAAATAAATCCATATCTTTTTATCTAATTTTGCAATTTGAATGGGTTCTTTTTTAATTTTTTCCCAGCAAGATATAAAATACAACAACCAGGGCATATTGGCATAAAATAATTCCTCTCCATAAATTCTCTGAACTTCTTATAGTTAGCCCCGTTCCAAATTTCAGAAATACTGTTCTCATTCAAATTACCAAGTATTAAATCGTAAAAGATATGACAAGGCGCTACTTCCCCTGAAGCAACAATATCTGCGGATATCCATGGAATAAAGCACTTTTCATAAAGATCAGACATTTGACCCCAATTAGACATAAGATATGCTTCTAAATTATCTGGAGAAAAAGTAGGTGGAAGAAGCAACACGCTTTTATTTTGACTACTATAATAGTTTCGAACTTTATTAACTTGTCTCGATAACTCGCTTTTATCTATTCCATTAAATTTAGATGGTGATTGAACTATACCTCTCCAATATTTATCACTTTGGATTCCAAATTCTGAAATAAGTAGTTTTGCATATCTCTCTCCCATGTCATTTGTAAGATAATTCTGCATCTGAATTGTTATTTGGTTTATTTGTGAAATATTAATATCCTGTAAGAAAAATTGTTCTACATCTTTATAATTATCAGGAGTTACGGTATAAATTATATCGATTAAAGGTTTTTTTACTCTTTTTTTCTCTTTTAGCTCAAAAAGATGATTTATTCCATTTATTGCTTTTTCATAACTACCTAAGCCTCTCTGATTATCATTGATCTCTTGAGGTCCATCAATAGAAACCCTTACCAAGTCAAATTCTTTATTTACCATTAATTCTGCATTATCAAACAAAAGAGTTCCATTTGTTGGAGTGTCAACAAAACTTTTATACTTTTTAATCTCATCAATTAGTTCTTCAAAACATGGATAAAGTAGAGGTTCACCCCCGAAAAGAGAATAATTTGGTGTACTGGGAGCCAGATCCTTTATAAGATTTTTAACAATTTTGAAATCTAATACTTTAGGTTTATTTTTGACTTTAGAATCTATATATGCTCCATTTTCACCCCAATAATAACACATTTTGCATCTCAGATTACACATTTCAGTTAATTGAAGTGTAATAAAGCGGGGCAAATTAAGATTCTGCATAATAATAATCCCTCTTTTCCTTTTTATGAAATCTTTTCGATCTATAAAACTTTATTGTTAATAATTATTACTTATCCAAGAATAAGAGTTATTGAAGCAAAAATTATAGCGCATCTATTACTTCAAATCCTTCTTTTATCAGTGCTAAGACGCTACAATAATTAGTAAATTGATTTTGCATCCTATCTATTAATTCTTCTGGAACCTTTGATCGAGGTTTACCATGTTTAAGATCATTCTTTATTCTTTCTTTAGCTATTTCTGGAGTAACCTCGAATAACTTTGCCCTCAAGTTGCATTTCGGGAGGTTTTCAATAAATAGTTTCCTATAATAATAATTCACATTAGTCGCATCAAGAATAACGTTTTTCCCATCTATTAATCCATTAAATACTCGTTTTTTAGCTTCACTCCATACGATCTTATCTTGGCTCAAATCAGAGATGTTCCCAGTTATTTCTTGGCGAATTTCATCTGGACTTATCACTTCATAATTCATTGCATCCAATTTCTTTTTATTAACATTAATCCAATGAGTTTTTCCACTACCGGGTATTCCAATTAACATTAAAAAAGTAGGAGAATTTTGCAAAATCTAAATC
The DNA here is from genome assembly GCA_011364975.1 of Promethearchaeota archaeon. Classification (GTDB taxonomy): domain Archaea; phylum Asgardarchaeota; class Lokiarchaeia; order Sigyniarchaeales; family SOKP01; genus SOKP01. The sequence goes on from RDOE01000007.1 coordinate 27,695, forward strand.
TACTCTTCTATAGGATTTAGTCTTTTAAGATATATTTTATAGGTTTTTTATACAATTAATAAGTATGATTACTGAAATAATTTTTTGATTTTTTCATTACAGAATTTTTTGGTTTAAACAATTATCAAATTAAGCGTTATTTTCAGTTTGATAATTATTTTAAAATATAATTTAAGATTCGGGATTCCTTTTTAAGGGGTTATAAAATAACTTCGTCTATATCGAGAGTACGAAATTTCACACTATCTTTATATTTTATGGGCTATTTTACTAAGCATCTTATTAGTTAAAGTTTAAAGTGTAAAATTTAATGAAAGTGGAAAAATCATCACAAGATCTTGAAAATGAAGTAATATACGCAGGATTATGCATACATTGTGGCAGTTGTAACGCTTTTTGTCCGCATATGGATTTTAACAAGGAGACTGGTGAGGCTTACGTGGTAGATGAATGTGCAGAAACAGTAGGATTATGTTACAATGCTTGTCCTCGAAGTTTTCTTCCAGTATCGGAAATTGAACAAAAACTTTTTGGTCAAACTCGAGTTGATTTAGCTGTTGGAGTTTATAAGGATATTATTCAAGTTAAATCAAAAACTAAAGATTACATTTTATACAATTTGGTATTAGCTGCTTTTGAATCAGGAGTTGTTAAACACTTCGTGTTAAGCGAACCTAAAAGTAAAAAACCGCCTGTTGCGTTCCCTATTGTTGTTGACAATGCTAAAGACGCTAAAAATTATATCCCCGAAAAAACAATGGATAATGCAGGCCCATTGATTACAGGTATTGGTCAAGCTTATCTTGACAAGAAACGGGATATTGGAATTCTTGGAAATCCTTGTCATCTTCAAGGACTCGCAAAAATAATAACTAGTGATTTTAATACAGGCGCTGAGAGGACAAACTTCAAGTTAGCCTTCGCTTGCAGTTCTGGCGGAATGACAGGCTGTAAATATTGCACTGATTTTTCAGGAGAATTCTCAGATGTCTCGTACAGCCCATGGGGTGCCCCAAAAGGCTCAGGAGAAGCATTTCTAATAATCAGAACCGATGTTGGTAAAAAAGTAGTAGACCATGCAATAAAGAAAAAGTATATAGAAGTCACCAATAAAGAACCTGATCTTAGTGAAATGAAAAACTTCCTTAATAAAAAACGTAAGAAAAATTTCCTAACCTTAGTTGGGAAAGACAAAATCACTGCAAAATATCTTCAGATAGATGTAAATGAACTTAAGGATTTATTAGAATAGTTATTGAATAACTTATTTTACATTTTTATTTTTTATTATTCTTTATACTAAAATTTCATATTTAAAATTAAGTCACAGAGAGTTTCAAAAAGATTTTCCACGTTTTCTCCCGATTTTGAGCTAGTTTCAGCAAAATAAGAGATTTCATTCTTTAATGCAAAATTCTTAGCATCTTCAATCTTTACTGTCCTTTTAGAATTGCTAAGATCCAATTTACACCCCACTAAAATAAATAAAGGATTATTAGCATGCATTTTTGCCAAATCATACCATTCTTGTAAATTTTGGAAACTTGAATATCTATTAATATCATAGCATAATAAACAACCTAAAGCTCCTCTTGCATAATTAGGTAAGAAAAACCGAAAGCGCTTTTCACCAGCAAAGTCCCACAATTGAAACTTGATGTTCTTATTTTCCCTTGTTGTCTGCCAAGTTGCCAAATCTGTCCCAATTGTTATGCGCATTGGTATAAATTGTCCTGTAATTAATCTCTGAATCATAGTACTCTTGCCAACTCCACCATCTCCAACGACAATAATTTTAAAAAGATAATTCTTGACTTCAACTGCTTCTTCAGTCATGATAATTTCCATAAAATAAAAATTACATAAATAATAAATTGCGTTTTTATAAATTTTTATTCTATATCATATAATGCTCGAGATTTAGTATTTATTTTTTTTAAATTATTAATTACCCGCGATCGATTTTCTTCCGGGAGTGCTTTCAAAATATGAATAAGTTCGAATTTATTTAATCTAATAATATCTTTATATGCAGCAATTAAAGAAATAATAGAAATCAATGGAAAAATTACTAGTATTATAAATATCGTAAAGGCAAAAATTAAGGGTTTAGAACCTTCAATTCCGGTACCAGGTAAATAAACTTCAATCCCATACATAAAGTTAACTTCTATTAGAAATTGAAGAGTAATATTCATCAAATTTAGAATTAGAAACAATAAAAAATTACTAAGTGTTAAGAATTTAAACTTTCTATATTTTAAGCTAGACAAAATAATATTATTTGTTTCCTCTGTAGAATGATCTTCAGATGATACATTCACCACGATATTGCAATTTTTCCAAATATCAATGAACATCCAATAAAACCCAAAAGCGTAAATAAAGGCAAATAAACAATTAAAATAAAAATTATATTCATTTATCAACTGGGGATGATAAATTGACTCCGCACCGAGCCAAAAAACTAAAATTAATTGAAATAAACTAATAAAATTCAACCTATTTGCATGTCTTTTTTCTGAGCCGAGTGGATTATATGAAAGTTGAGAATTCAGAGTATAAATTTTATTTTTATTTATACTTATTATCCTAAAAAATAAGGAGAACGCAAACGAAATCATTGGAAAAGAAAGCAAAAACAGGTTCTGCCAATTTTGAGAAATAATAAATAAATATAATGATATAAAAATAATCAAATCTCTTAATAAAGTCTCATTAAACACTTCCCTAAGTTTCAAATATCGCTGATTAGAATTATGTTCACTCATTTTTATATAAAATTTAGCATTAATAATTAAACTTATATACTCTATAGTTATATAAATTCTGAATTTATATTACAAATGAAAGAACTTCAGCTAATCTTGTTATGAAATTTTGTCCTAAATGTGAAAATCTACTACAATATCATAATGGTAATTTATATTGTAAATTTTGTGATAGATATTGGCATCAGTATAATGATGAATTGAAACTTACATTAAATCAAACTCTTAATCAAAAAGATATAAAGTTATTAGAAAAAGAAGAAAAAATTGAGAAAGTTAGTGAAACCACAAATTTTAAAACTCTAACTTACCGTAATTTTTTTCCATACGAGGAATATAGACAACATCAAGAAAAAATTATCAAAGATATAGAATTAGCTTCCCAAGAAAGAAAAAATACATTATTAGTTGCCCCAAATGGCACTGGAAAAACAATTGTGGCCTTAAGTGCCTTTTTACCTATAGCAATTAATAAGAATTTGAAAATTATCTATCTGTGTAGAACTCATGCTCAAAATTCAAGAGTTATAAAAGAACTAACAAAAATTTCAAACTACCTTGAAAGCACCAACCCGAATTTAAAAGTAAATGGTCTCTCTATTAGAGGGAGGAATGAAATGTGTCTAAACAAAACTTTAGTATCTCTTAAACTCAATCCTAACGAATCTATGGCAGTATGTACCGATTTAAGAAAAAATCGAAATTGTAGTTATTTTTTAAACCTACTTAAGAAAAAAGGTCAAAATGATAATCCAATTAATATTGCGCCAGATCTTTTAAATAAACCTGTTGATGCGGGAGAGTTAATTAAATATTGTGAGGAAAAAAAGTTATGTCCTTACTTTTTAAGTAAGTATCTTTTGAGCGAAATGCGATTAATAATATGTAATTATCAATGGATTTTCCATCCATTTATTAGGGAAAATTTTCTTGCTTTTATAGAGAAAGAACTTGATGATTGCATTTTAGTACTTGATGAATGCCATAACATTATCGATATGGCTACAGATATTAACTCTGATTCGATCTCACCTTATTCATTGAGAATTTGCCTAAGAGATTTAGAATTATATCGTTCTCCAATATTAATGCAAAGTTTCATTAAAATTCTGTTAAATCATTTAGAAAAGAAAAAGAAGCAATTAAATATAGAAGAAAAAGAAATAGATGCTGAAAATTTTTTATTTCAAGTTTATACAAGATTGGGTTTGTCAGACTTAAATAGTTTTAAAAACTTTATAAAAGAATTACATGAGTTTAGCGTTTCAATCCATGATGAAAGAATAGCGAATGGTGAAATATCAAGAGATTATATCGGAGCCTTAGCAGAGTTTTGGCTAAAATGGATCAGATGTTATACTCTGGAGAATTACTTTTTCTGTTATACATCCAGAGAAATAAAAGGAAAGAATGCTATTTTCTTAGAAATTGTGGCTTTAGATCCAAGAGAAGTGGTTATCCCTGTTTTAAAATCATGTTATACTAGTTTACATCTTTCTGGAACGGTTAACCCTTATGTTTATAATAACCTGATGGGTTTACAAGAAACGGGTAAAAAATTTAAGGGAATTGTAGCCGATTCACCCTTTAAAAAAGAAAATATTAAGGCAATAATTACAGATGGAGTTAATACCAGAAATGAGAATCGGACCGCTTTAACATACAAAAAGATGTTATCTAAAATAAATGAGGTTATAGCATCAACCCCTGCTAATATAGGCATTTTTTGTGCATCATATACTATTTTAAAAGATTTAATAGCAAATGGCCTCACAACCATAGCTATTAATAATAACAAGCAGCTATTCATTGAAGAACAAGGACTTTCAGCATCTGAAAATGCGTCATTAATAAACGAATTCAAATCAATGGCACTTGCCCCCAATAACGGTGCCATATTATTAGGGGTTTGTGGAGGTCGCAATTCAGAAGGGGAGGATTATCCTGGACCCTATATGAATGCAGTAATAATAGCTGGTTTTCCTTATCATTTACCCACTCCTCGAGTAGAAGCTAAAATTAACTATTATGATAAGGTATTTAATAAGCAAGGATGGAATTTTGCATATCTTTATCCCGCAGTACAAAGAGCTAATCAGGCATCAGGAAGACCTATACGTAAACTCAAAGATAAAGGGGTAATTATATTTATGGACTCCCGTTTTAAACAAAAATATAAATGGATCTCTGAATGGATAAGAAATGAATTAGAAATTGCGCAAGATAGAAATGGTGCATTATCTAAAATGTTAAGTAATTTCTGGTAAAACCAAAATCTAGTAATTACTACAACTAACTTTTAAAACTAAGTATAATTGAACAAACAGATATTAATGGAAAAAACATCAATATCCACATAAAAGCATAATAATTTGGATTAAAAAGTAATAATAAGCTGAGAAACAACCCCCCTACGAAACCACCTGAGAAAAAACTAGACTGCGCATATCCAAGATATTTCCCTTTATTTAATGGATTTGTTTTTTGTGCTATATAAATTTGAATAGCATTCCAAAATAATGCAAAAGAAAAGGAAACCATAATTTGACTTAATAAAAATCCAAAAAATTCAGTGGAAACCATATACCCAAAAATAGCTACACTACTCAACAGAAATCCAATGACAATAATTATCTTTTGATTCTTATTTGTTATTATTTTCCCTGTAATAAGCATAAGAAAGAACTGAAGGAGTGGATTAAATCCTAAAAGAAATCCAATTTGAGTATCGCTTGTTAAGTGAAAAGACATTAACACTGCTAGAATCGTGATTATCGGTCTTACTCCAAAGTGTCTGAAAAAAAGCGCAAAGTAAAGTGCTCTTGAAACACCTTTTTCTATTACTCGATTATTTGAATTATTTTCATAAGAATCGTTGATTTTCAAGAATTCGTTCCGCTGTAAAATTTTCGAACGTTCCTCCTTTATAAAAATGACGAAAAAAATATTAATTAAAGATGTTATCAGAATAAAAATTAGTACTGAGGAAATCTCAAATAAATCTAAAAATATACCACCAATCTGAGAACCTAAAAACCACCCAAAAACAGAAACCGCATTGTAATAAGAAACATACTTGGGATCATTCTCTATTAATTCTTGATATAGCGAAAATATAACTCGATAAAATGAGGCAAATACTGCATAGAAAATTAAAATAGATGTGATGATCGCTATATTTGTTGAAAATAACAATAGTAAAAAAAAAGTACTAATTCCTATAGAACCTGTTAGAATAAAATAATACCGATTTTGCAATTTATCGGACAATTTACCTAAAAATGGAGGTAGAAAGGTAAAAGTAAAAGGATATAACGTGGTAACGAATTGTATTACTGATAATTCATTTCCTAGATTTAACAAATAACGAGGAAGATAATATATCAAAGCCATTCCTGCAGTTCCATTCACTAGAACTGAAGCTAAGATAAATATTACTGAATTCTTAGAAATGATCAAATAATTACACCGATCTATTTCCATGAATTACTTTAAAATATAAATCTGATAATTTTTGTGAGACTTTCTTCCACGTAAAATTCTTTTTAACTCTTTTGTAACAATTTTCTTGAATTTTATTATAATAGTTTGAGTTTAAAAGTACATTTGACTTAACAACTTCATCTGGAATTTGATTTATAATCATTAAAAGCTCCGGATTAAAAATAGTGTGATCTGGTGTTAATTTCACTTTTTCAAAAACTTCAAGCGCTTTTAATAGAGAAATTAAGGCATTAGCGAAATGCTTTGGGTTATCTTTATCTATTAGAATTCCAGTACCAATATCTGAATAATATCTCAAATCTATTATTGTTTCTTGAAGACCACCAACTTTTGTTGCTATTATCGGAATTTTTGATGCCATTGCTTCTAATGCCATAATTCCAAAAGGTTCCCACCGTGATAATGCGCAGTATACATCAGCACAGATATGCCCAAGATAAAAAATGTCAGGTGCTACTCCAAAAATTATTCTTATATTATTAGGAAATTCTTTTACGTATTTAGAATAAGATTTAATCTCATTTAGGCTATAATCAGTTGGTAAAATTAGAAATAAAAATTTAACATTGGGAATACGCTCTATTATATCAGGAATTGCTTCAAAAATCGTTTCAAATCCTTTTTGAGGAGATATTCGCCCTGTAGTTAAAACTAACGGGCCAGCTTCAGAAAAAGCTTTGATATTACCATTTTTAATAAAGGGATTCCCATTAGAAATTTCATTAATAGCTTCTAAAACTCTCTGAGAACTAATTAATGGACTTTGTACCAAATTACCAATTTTATATTCTAATAAAAACTTTTTCAATTCTTCTCTTGTATAATTATGAGAGATTTGAGTATTAAAGTAATTCATAAGTTCAATTTGATGATTCTTTGTCACTTCTTTAAAAATATCCTCATATTCCCAATCACATCCGTCCCAGATAAAATCCGTTTTAAATTCAATTAATTCCTTACCACAATTTGGAATAATATCTGATTTTAAGTATGATTCACTTACTGTTGTTACTAAATCAGAAACAATTGCACCTATTCTCTCAACAGTTGGAATAGCTTCTTCGGGATACTTGGCAAGATGAAAAATTTCATCTATCCGTAAAGATTGAGGACCTTTAGATAATACTATTTTAATTGGGGTATTGTCAATACCACATAATGTATAGAAGAAAAATTCATACCTAGGATAGGTTAATAAGTGGATTGTTATTATTGCTGGAATTTCAAGTCCATTTTGAGTTAGAATTTGTTTCATACTGATAAATGACATAACAACATGATAATCATGCATGTGCACTAGTTCTGGGATCAAATGACTCTCATTTTCCAAAAAGAATTTAACTAAACTGCGAATACCAATTGTAAACAGACATATTTTGCCCATTATCGTATCAGGATTATAAACCGTCCGATCATCAATAAATCTGGAAGTAAATTCATTGTCTCCCGCTAAGACCACAACTTTAACATTTCCTACTTCAAATTGATAATAGGATATTTGATAAAAGGATTCTGAATATTTATTACTGAAATACGAAGCGTTAATCAGTCCACTGCAGGAATATGCTATCTTTACCCAAGGATATCTTTCTTTTAACTTTTGGATCTGACCATGAGATGGCATAAAAGCTGTAATATCAAAATAATTTGATAAATGTTTTGCTTGATTTGCTGGTACTTCCCCTAACCCACCTACTTTAACAACCCCAGCATATTCAAAAGTGAATATCCATACTTTCTTTTTAGTCTCTGTCACATTCTCTCAATATTGTAAAACGTTTATAAAATAGAATAACATTTGCTAAAATTATAATACGATTTAAATTATCAATTGATTTAAAAAATTAGTTTTATTAAAATTTAATTAAAAAGATAATTTGTACGGAATAGTTAGAGCAATTAAGATTAGATTTTTGCATGATGTTTCAATATCTGCCCATTTAATGCTCCAGTATGTTGACAATTAGCAAATGTTATTTCACCATTTACTATGACATATTCTATTCCTTCTGGTTCTTTACAACCATTTTCTAAGGTACCTTTTTCGTTTATTGTCTCAGGATCAAATATAACTAAATCAGCTTTATACCCTTCTTTGATGATTCCTCGATCTTTGAGTTTTAATATTGAGGCGGGCAATGAGGTCATCTTTTTGATCATTTCCTCTAAAGAAATTATTTCTTGCTCTCTAACCCATCTAGCGATAGCCCTTGGAAATGCACCATATGCTCGAGGATGGGTATTACCCCCGATAATTAAAATGGCATCAGAACTAGGAACAACGTATTTTTGTAGAAATAAAGGAATAACACTTTTTTTTTCATTTTTTTGTTGAATTCGAATCATAATTCCCCCTTCTTCATCAAGAATATAATCTAATAATGCATCTTCCAAGTTTTTATAGGGATATAAAATAGTTAAAGCATCATATAATGTTTTTCCCTCTACTTTGTGATTATTTAAAGCATAAATGATAATTACTCCTTTACTTAGAACTGGAATTATTTTTTTTCTAAGTAGAAATTTAGGGATCACTTTCATCTTTAATGGTGCATCTGAAAGAAACATGGAATATAACTTCGCAAATATTTCGTTTTTAATTTTTTTTCTCGTTTCTGAGTTTGTTAAATTACCTTTAAAATCATTATATACCCATGTAGGTAATAGAACAAACGATAGGCTGGTAAACCCGTCATTATATACTACAACATCCGCAGTTATTTCTAACCCTTGTTCCCTAGACTTATTTACAAGTTCTATTGCTTTTTTAGTCAATTCTTCATATTTATATTGACTAATTACGCTCCAGTGAGATATATGAGCCCTTACATTTGCTTCCTGGGCAATTCTTATCAATTCTTTCATACCAATATCAATAACCCCTGCACCTTCATTTCGCATATGTGAATCATAGATTCCATCAAATTGACTTACCATTTTGGAAAGCTCTATTAATTCTTCTGTTGATGTTACTGATCCAGGAGGATAAACTAACCCTGTAGACAATCCAAAAGCACCTGCTTCCATATTTTCTTTAACTATTCTCTTCATCTCTGCTAATTCAAGATCAGTTGCAGGTCTTGTCTCTGTGCCTAAAACACATGCTCTAACATTACCTTGAGGGATTAGAAATGCTAAATTGATAGAGATACCTCTTTTCTCAATTTCATTAAAAAAATCATTAAGATGATCATATAACTCCGGAGAAGAGCAAAATGCTTTATTTACAAAATTAAGGTAATAATCTTTTACTTTTTTATTTGCAGGAGATACTCCAATTCCACATAAACTAACTAAAATTGTGGTCATTCCTTGTGCTATAAATGCTTCAGCATCAGTTGCTTCAAGAATAGTCAAATCTGCGTGATTATGTAAATCAATAAAACCTGGACAAACCACTTTATCCCTAGCATCTATTACTTTAGCTCCATTTGAATCAATATTCTGCTTGATTTCGATAATTTTGTCATCCTTAATTAATAAATCAGATCTAATGGCTGGAGAACCAGTACCATCTACTAAAAACCCATTCTTAATTAACAAATGCATATATTATTCCCTTAAAACATTTTTATTTTAATTAATAATAAATTTTTAACTCTATTAAGTTAAATTATAGCATTAAACCTTTTATTATATGTTCTCCTAAAGTTATTAAGAACCTAACAAGTAAAGGAGAATTAACATGTGCGATACTTATGTATGCTTATCCACATCAACTTTAGACGGAAGTGTGATTTTTGGGAAAAATAGTGATAGAATCATTTCAGAAGCGCAATTAATAACATATTCCCCTCGGATAAAATACTCTAAGGGAGAAGAGCTAAATTGTACTCATATATCAATCCCACAAGCTTCTGAAACAGCTGCTGTAGTTTTAAGCCAGCCTTATTTCATGTATGGTGCAGAAATGGGTGCTAACGAATATAATGTAGTGATTGGAAACGAAGCAATTATAACAAGGGAACCTCTGAGAGATTCAGGTCTTATAGGAATGGATCTTCTAAGATTAGGTCTGGAACGTGGTAGATCAGCAAAACAAGCACTCGATATTATTATAAAATTATTAGAAGAATATGGTCAAGGTGGGTTTCATAATCTAAAAGGCATTAATTACCATAATTCGTTTTTAATAGCAGACAATAAAGAAGCTTACGTTTTAGAGACTGCTGGTGATTGGTGGATTGTTGAAATTGTAAAGGATTTCCGTTCTATTTCAAATGATATTACAATTAGAGGTAAAGGAGATATGAGGCGAAAAGGAATAATAGATCATGCAATAGAAAAAGGATATTGTAAGGATGAAAACGATTTTGATTTTGCATTAACTTTTTCAAGCCAAAACGCCTTACCTTCATATGTAGAATGCTCGACTGGGCAGTTAATAAGAAATAACCGAAAAATTACTCCCTCTTTAATGATGAATTTCTTGAGGAATCATGAGGGAAATATCTGTCGCCACAAACGCGCTGATTTAACTGTTGGTTCTCAAGTATCTCACTTACGAGGGAGTAATAAGAATGCGATCCATTGGTTCACAGGAAGTATGTTACCATGTCAAAGCATTTTTAAACCCTATGCTTTTCCTATTAGAACGCAAAATGTCCAAGATTCTAGGCCTAAATCAGAAACAAATTCTAATTGGTTCTGGATGAAACATGCTGATTTTGTAAGATCATACATAAAAAATCCTACAACTGAAAAACCAGAAAGAGAAGAATTTATATCCAAATCACAAAAAATAGAGGAAGAAATAATCACTAAAATAAATACTTTAATTTCAAAAGAAGAATTAATTGAACCTGAACAATTTATTAACCAAATTGAAACTATTAACTTATATTCTTGGCAGAAAGCTGAAGAGCTAATTAAATAATTATTTGAGAAATCAATATCAGATAGATTTTGGTTATTATTTACTCCTCTGTTAGCGACTTAATTGAGTTAAAACTGGCAATTCTGAGATTAGTTCATATATGAGAGTGAAAAATTTAGGTAATGACAATTGCTTGATTGATTAAAAAAGATTTACTACCAAAATTCAAAAATTAAGGGTGAATTTTGAAATTAATCCCAAAAAAATCATCTAAAATTTACTATTTTATTGATTCTAATAACTTGATTACTCCAGCTTCAATATAAGCACCACAAAGAGGGCTAAAGCACATAAATGGTTCATAACCTCCCTCTCCAGTATACGTTTCTATTGTAAATAAATAACCTATCCAATCTTGGCAATTTTGGAAAATGAATGTATCCTCCTCATTAGTAGGTGATAGTTTTAATAATTCTTTACCAATATCTTCAAATAATTCACCTGGTATAGTTAAAATGCTAAAATTTTTATCCCCGGTTACTCTGAATTTTATATATTGAATGTATGTTTTCCCATACTTTTTTAACCCTTTTGATTCTATCGTGAAAAAGGGAAAATTAACAGCTTTCTTATCAAATTTAGCGATTTTCATTAGGAAATATTTCTTTATTATCCACTTTAATTTATTTGAAAACCATACTTTTGAATAATATTTTGCGTCCTTTTGAGGAATAAGTATTGTTTTCATCGAAATATCAATTTCAATATTAGCAGAGTAATCTTCTTCGGGAATAGAATTAACCAGTTTCAACGCTTCCTCAGCAATAATGTACCCAATTTTTTCTGTATGCTCATAAATTCCAATTTGATCATAAGTTAGGGTTTTATCCTCATCAATCTTCTCAAAATCAGTTCCTGAAGTAGTTATTGGATTTAAGTCCCCAGATGGACCGTTAAAGTAAATTGTTTTAACACTATTATTTGTTAATTGATCCGTTTTGTAGATAATTCTTCCAGGATAATCCGCAGATAATTTACTATTTTTATAAGACAAGGTGGTAGGATGACATGCATAATTAATGATAAAACCAATTAGATTATTATCCTCCCTATTTTTAAAAGATATGACTCCTAAATCTGGTAAAACTTCTCTTTTAGGCCATCTTCGATTAATTACTATTGCTGGGTTAAATTTCTCTTGCTTCCAAGACACTCTGCATGGCTTTAAATCTTCAAATAACTTATATACCATATTAACTATTCGATTAGCCATCCAAACAATGTATTTATCGCTTTTATTATCTGCAAACATCACTCCTTTCATAAAAGCTAATGCTCCACCGGGAAAATAAAATTCTCCTGTAAGATCAAACGAAGCATGAGTGTGCGTAGCATGTAATAGAATATTTTCCGATTTTAATACTGGATTTTTTACCATAAGCCGCTTTTTTACATAATCAACAATAGATAAGGGTAATTTTAAAATATCGATCGAAATTAATAATAGGTTTCTTTCTTTCCCCTCTTCATTATTGTTGCTTATTAGTACACCATAAGCATGAATGTTATCTAAAATTCCTAAACATGGTTCTTTACGAGAATATCCCGCTAATGGTTTCCCTTTATAATCCTTAGGCGTAATACTAATACGATTAAACGCAACTTTCATTTGATCATAATATTAAATTAATCTTCAAAAATTTTGTGTTTTTAAAATTTTAGATTTCTAACGCTTAAAATACGAAAATTTTTTATTTTTTTATTTATTTTTAGTCTTAATATTAAATTATTCCTAATAATTAAAGTGGTCTTTAATGTCATCTAATAAATTAGAAATTTTAGGGATGGAAGGAGTTATTTCCAATTATAAAAGAGGACGTCATACAGTTCATCCTAAACATTGCATAATTATATTCCCTGATATCAAAACAAGAAAGGAAGCAAATAAGTTAATTGGTAGAACCGTTGTATGGGGGAGTCCTTCAGGAAAAGAACTTAAGGGCGTCATTACTAGAGCCCACGGTAATAATGGAGCAGTTAGAGCCCACTTTAAAAAAGCGGGTGTTCCAGGACAAGCCCTTGGAACAAAAATCCAAGTAATTAAATAAATTAATTTTTAATTACTTCTATAATATCAAGCCTTTAACCTTTTTTAGTGCATAAAAGCATTAAAGAACAGCTTATAATTTATCATTTTTAAGATTATATTTCAATTTTTAAATGATATTACACAAATAACATACTTATTTTAGTAGTAAATTTTGTCTACTAACTTTGATAAAGCGATTATATTTTGGTTCTCAAAATTATATACTTGGGTTTATAATTATAAATGTCGGAACAACATATTCAAATCTGCAGATTTTGTCAACGTAATATTAAATTAGGATTTTATTGTGAAGATTGTGGTATCAGTTGTTGTTCTGATTGTTTAAATGAAGAAAAAGTTGACTACTTTTTATGTCAAAAATGTAACTCCAAGGATATTAATATCTTAGAGGATGGAAAGAAAAAAGTTTGTAAAGAATGCGGCGCAGAACATATTAATCAAGTTACACAACTTTTAAAATCTTGTCCTAAATGCCATTCTCATAAAATTATAAATGTATTTGAAAAAAAAGATGAATTAGAGAAAAATTTCTTGGATTTAATAAAAAACGTGCGTACTTTTATTGAACCTCTTCGTAGTGTTTCAAATGTGTTATATACGTTAAGACAAAAGATAAATGATGCGAGAGCACCTCCTATAAAATGTTTTCATTATTCAAATATGGAAGCTGACTTATTATCTCTTTTTAAATTACTTATTTATGCAAAAGATAACTTACTTGGTAAGATTCGTAATCTAATTCAACATTTATCAATGAATAAAGATTATTTTTTCAACATTTATTCACAACCAAATTCAAATATAAGAATTATTGAAGATATATTAGGAAACCTTAATAGAACTTATAAATCAATTGAAGATTTCGTTGAAAGTAATGTAAATACAATAAATAAAAGTATAGAACCTTTTACAAAAAATCTCAATTTTATAGAAAAAATTACATTATATTTTAAAAAATATTTCAAGTATTTAAATCTCGCAGCTGAGGAAAAACCGGTATATGCGATATATGCAAAATTGATAAATGGGTTAAGCACTCAAGATAAATATAAAAAAAATAAGGGCGTTCTTTTTATTACCAATTTTGATCTCTCATTTGTTCATGAATATGGTAGAATCAAAAAGAAGAAAGAAGGAATTTTTAAAGCTCCTGTGAAGGATTTAACAAGAGTAAAAATTGTTGGAAAAGTCTTCAAAAGATTATATATAGAATTTCCTTATGGAAGATACGAGTTTACTTTACCTCCCAATACCATCTCTAAAGTAATGGATTACATCCTCCTCGCTAGAAGTTTTGATGAAACGATTATATATGATGAAAATACTGCAAATAAATTATTTGATATTGAATTAGACCTTAGTGGTTTAACAAATTTTATTGAAGAAGCTATAAATTCATTCTTTAGTTTAAAATGTAAATACAATAACATTAATCAGAATGTGTTAATTTCTAATAATAATAATCTAAATAATGGATCATACCAAAATTTTAGCAATTATCCTAATCTTAATCAACTTAATTTAGAAACCAATCGGTTCCAAATACCCCATAACCAATTCATAAATTCCCATCCTGTGTATACTAACCCACCTCCAAATAATTATTATAATTACCTTAATAGACCCGAGAATCAATTTCTTTATCAAAAAAATAATCCGATTTTCCCTCAAGGAAATAATCAATTTCAGAATGCGTGGGATTTAAAATACTATCAGCAACCCATAAGATCCTCCTATCCTATCTCCTATGATGAAGATGACTTTTTCTTACAAAATTTCTATGATACTAGTCGAATTCAAAATTATCGTCCTCCTAATTATTCAAATCCTCTAAATAATCCAATATCTGCCTTTGATGAGAAAAATTTATTAATAAGACAACTTGAAAAATTACAAAGACCAAATCCTCATAATTTTCCCTCTTCTAATCCATATAATTCTCCAATAACTGATACAACGAGACTTAATCAAGACAATGTATTTAGGGACAAAAATGATAACTTTTCCTACTTTCAAGAATATTCTAGAAATCATCTTTCCGATTTATTTGAGTATCCTTACGATAATGGAGAAAACTCTCAAGATCTAAAAGGATATACGCCTAAAGTTGATAAAATAAAACAAAAGAAAAAATTCGAATTAGAACAAGAACGATATAGTCTTGAAGCAACACTAAAGGCATTAGATTCCAAATTTGAATCTGGAAATATTTCTGAAATTGATTATTTCAAAAATTTCAAAAAGTTACAAAAAGAGATTTACAAAATTGATAAGAAAATTGAAGATTTGAATGAAGAAATTAAAGAACGAGAATCAATCTCAAAATTTCCAAGAAATTTAGACCGAAGGCGTTATATTACTTGATAAAAATAATTTCTAATCTCAAATATTTCTGTCGAATTTAATTAAATTTGGATAAAGAAAAAGTTATGAGATACTTAGCTTCCTTCTAATTCTTTTCTTAATTTTTCAATTTCATCTTCCAACTTTGCTTTAGTTTTTAATTCAGGTTCTTCTTCTAGCTCATCAAACTCAGAGATATATTGTAATTCATCTGCGGGTACCTCAGGCATTTGACCACCCTGTTCTAACAGCATCTCAGTCTCCAGTTGGTTTAACTCATCAGAAACATCTATTGCTAGGTCAATTTCAGGGTCACCCGCTAAAATGTCAGCAGATTCCTCAATCTCTGCTACATAGGATTCAGAGTCTTCTGCGATCTCAGCAATTTTCTCGGGGGCGGCTTTAGTAGCAATTACTTCTAATTCATCACGAATTCCTCCCATTAAATCGCCAGTTGTTGAAATCATTTGTCCTTCTTCTATAGCTTCTATTTGTCTTTCAATTTTCGCGCGAATATTGTTAGCTCTATCAACTTTCATCTGATATTGTTTGAATTGAATTAAATAATTTTTAGCTCTCTCCTTTTCTCCTCGCTTTAGAGCAATTTTTGCGTTTTTTCGTGCAATTTCTGCTCGTTTATTATATGCTTTATTTGCTAAGGCTATCTTTCTAATATGAGATTTCGCCTTTATTACTAAATCTTCTTTTTCTTTACCTTTTCTAGGAAATAGCTTCTTTTTTAAGCCCACGTTAAGTTCACTCTTTTTAGTAGTATATTTTTATAGGATCTGTTTTATAATTAATATGATTTTTTTGACTTAAAAATTTGATAGAATTTAATAAATTAAAATTATTCCTATCAATAAAACTTTCAGAGTCCAAACATTGAGGATATAAGATAATGAAAAAAGTCATATTAAATTTTGAAGTTAAGGAAGAGAATTTCAATGATTTAGTGCAAGAAGCTTTTAATATGAATTTTACAGACTATTTAATTTCTCAAGAAACGGAATTTGAATTTAAAAACATTGAAAGGATCACTACTTACTCATATAACCCAAATATTGAAGCGGATAATTTGATTCTCCTCACTAGTAATGATATACCATCTGAGGTAAAAACTGAAGCAAACCTAGGTCTTTATAGGGAAATATTGACCAAAAAAGATGAACGGAATATCATCGAAGATTCAAATAAGGTTAAAGTTAAATTTATTATAGTAAAAGCTAAAAATTGGAAAGTTATTCCCTTCGAAAATTTAATCGCAGAACTACATAAAACAGATATCGATCTAATCGCTTCTGTAGAAACAATAAAAGAAGCTGAGCTAATGTTAAAAACTTTGCAACTAGGAACTGATGGAATTCTCTTCAAACCTCAGAATGTAAATGATATTATTGAGTTAAAACGTTTAGTTGTAACGGAATTTTCTATTAAATTAAATAAAGCAAAAATAACAAATATTCAATCTATCTCCGAAAGTGAAAGAGTATGTGTAGACACTACGTCTTTATTAAAAGAAGGAGAAGGAATGTTAATAGGAAGTACTGCGAAAGGATTTGTTTTAGTGCAAGCAGAAGTCTATGAAACTCAATTCGTTTCCTCTAGGCCATTTAGAGTAAATGCTGGAGATGTTTCTGCCTATATTTTAGTTCCTAGTGATATCGAAAATCAAGAATATAAAACAAAATATTTAAGCGAACTAAAGGGAGGAGACAAAGTGATTGTAGTAAAGTATAATGGAGATGCTAGAATTGTCACTTTGGGAAGAGTAAAGATCGAAACACGCCCTATGCTTCGATTTGAATTAGAGTATAAGAAAGAAAATGAGATAGTAAAAGTCAATTATATAGGACAGAATGCTGAAACAATAAGATTGATTAAACCTGATGGTATAGCTGCATCTATTGTTGATTTAAAGGTTGGTGATGATATCCTTATTCATCTTGGACTAGGAGCTACCCACTTTGGAACTAAAATTGATGAAAATATTATAGAAAAGTAAAATTGAGAATTACTTTTGATTTAATCTTCATACGAGGCCATAGTGCTTTTACTTTCTTCTAAAATCACTTTAATATGCTTATTTGGGTAAATCTCCTTTACTTTTCCATGTATATATTTTGCCAACAGTTCACTAGTTGTAGCTCGCAATGGAAGGAACATAGTATCAGATTTTGGAAAGACATATCGCTTTTTAGTTCTCGTTATGATCTCAATACTATCTTTATCTTCATATATCTCAAGATCTTGAGAGAGTTTAGGAATTAATACACAGTGATCTATAGGTTTTATAATAGATTTAACTTTTTTTTTTAATTCAATAAAATCTACTACAAAATAATTTTCATCTAATTCCGAACTTAATTCTACCGTAACATAATAATTATGACCATGTAAACGAGAGCATTTGAAGGGTTCTTTTAAAAAATGAGATGCACTAAATTTTACTTGAGTAGAATTAATAATAACTTTATAAGGCATTATAACCCTAAATTATGAAAGCAATTCATTTAAAATTCTTATTCTGTTTTCAAATGCTTTTTTACAAATATATAGTTTACGATTAAAAATCATAAAGACTTATATTGAGCAATTAAATGTTAAAAGGTTTATATTTCTTTTAAATTATATAGCTCAACTATAAATTGAGTATTATTATACTATACTAAGAAAATTATGAAGGAACAAATAAAGATCGCGATCACAGGAGCAAACGGTTATCTTGGAACTAACACTATAAAAGCAGCAATAGAGAGAGGTTGGTTGGTAAATGCTGTGATAAGGAGAGAAGAAGTTTTTGAAGAAGTTAAAAATCTTGGCACAAAACCATTTTTAATAAGAAAATTCGATATCCCTCAATTAGAAGCTGCATTTAAAGGATGTAAGGCAGTTATCCATTTTGCTAATATAGTATGTGGTAGTAAAAACCAATTTGAAAACGTAAATATTGAAGGTATGAAAAGTTTATGCATTGCTGCTAAAAATTCAGGTGTTTCAAGAATAATATATCCTTCAGGTCTCGGTGTTGATAAATATAAAATAGAGACCTGGGCAAATAATAATTATTTTTATTCCAAAAATAGAGCAGAAGAATTGCTTATGAGCAGTGGTGTTCCTTATGTTATATTTCGGCCATCCTATATTTTAGGGCCTAATGATGAATTGATCCCAGAAATTATAGAACAAATTTATGATGGGATAGTATACATTGCGGGAGATGGGACTATTCCGATGCAACCTATATTTATAAGGGATGCAACGTCAGCTTTTTTAAATGCTGCTCAAGGAAATGGAAAGGATAACGAAATTTATAATCTAGTTGGACCTGAAACCACAAATATGGTTAATATAGTAGACCTTGTTATAAATAAAATTAAAGAAATGGGATTAAATTTGCCCGCTCCGGAAATTCGTCATATTTCATTTGATGAAGCTGCAAGATTTCTAGAAATTTGTCAAGAGATGGTTGATGTAATGAAATGTGATTTGATAAAAGATGGTAATGTAACTGCAAAATCATTAAATTTCACCTTATCTTCACTAAATTCTGCAATAGAAGCAGCAGTGTATGAAAAATTGGATATAAAACTAAATTATAATCAAAAGCAAGCGATATTATTACTATCTGGAGGCATTGATTCTACTACTGCTCTTTATTGGGCATTAAAACATAATTATGAAGTAATTGGACTTTCATTGAATTATAAATGGAGACCTGAAAAGGAGAAAGAAGCTGTAAAAAAATTAGTAGAACTTACTAATATTAAACTTATAGAAATACCAACACCCTATATAATGGTTGCTACCGATTTAAGATTAGAAAGTTATCCCGTACCTTCTGTAATTAATGCACCTGAAGGATATATCCCACTTCGGAATTTAGTTTTTTACTCAATCGCAGCATACTTTGCAGAAATTTATGGAATTACTACTATTATTGGTGGACATATTAAAGAGGATTTTAAACGATTTAATGATTCAACTCCTGCTTTTTTCACAGCTCTTCAGGATCTAATTAATTTCTCTAAAAATAAGGGAGGGAAAAATAGAATAGATTTTATCTTTCCGTTATCCGATTTGAATAAATCAGAAGTAGTAAAAATGGCACAGGAATTAAATGTACCTTTAAATCTAACCTGGAGTTGTTATAGCGATTTTGAAAAAGCTTGCGGAAAATGTATACCTTGTCAATCACGTGAAAAAGCTTTAAAGCAGTTAGCTGAAAGTAATAAATAAATTAAAACTCTTAATAAATTATTATAATAATATTATCTTCGGTTCACAATGGGGAATATTATTATATTCTCAGGACACATTTAACATTAATCATTCAAAATCGTTAGATATCGAAGAGCCTTGTTGTGATGCTATATCTTTATATCATACTTTTTTACTTATTGAATTAAATAAAATCACAAAAAAAATCTCACATCAATAACGTAATAATGATAACTAAATTACGGAAACTTGATTAAAATAATAATAAACTATATAATTTCTAATTAATATATCACACAAGATATAAGCTTGAATTTAGAGTTCATTAATTTTATTAATTAAAAAAAAAATTTTCATTTAAATTCTATATAATGACCGAAGAAAAAGAAGAGAAGCAGATTGTTAAGCATTGTGTATATTGTGGCGCAAAAGTCAAAAAAGATCAAGCCTATTGTCCCCAGTGTGGAAAATTAGTGATAAAAATTAAAGGTAACTCAGAGAAAGAATCATCAAAAGAGATCACTCCCTCGATACAGAAAACCCCAGTTAAATCAAGGAAATGTTCAAATTGCGGAGCGATTATTACATCCACTATTTTAGAGCAATGTCCAATATGTAATACGAAATTAGAGAAGCTTCCTAAAGAGTTGATCGCTACTACTACGATCTCCACACAAAAAAAAACAGGCTTCATTTTCTCAAATAAAAAATTAGTGCCTGAACAAAAATTTATCTTAAAAAAGGATATTTGGAATTTTCGAGAAGGAATTTCAGTTTTTGGAAATTCATTATTGGCTTATGTTACAATTCGATTTCTTATAATCCTATTAATAGCATTTCAATTTGATCCTGAAGGAACAGGAACAATCGATCTCAACATCACTACTCTCATTTTAAGTCAAATCCCTGATATAATATTTGGAGTATATCCATTATGGTATATCTATTCAAAAAAGCATAATTTGAAGAAATTAAGCTTATATTTAAATCTAAAATCTTCTTTAAAAGCCCTTATGATTGGTATCATTGGTAGTATCGGGCTTATTCTTCTAGATAATTTTTCTTCTATCATTATTGAGTTTATGTATAATTCTGGAATGGATTTTTTTAATATTTTTGAATATTTGGGAGAAGAATATCTGGTAATTAAAAATGCAGATATATTTTGGATAATCCTTTTATGTATCTTATTAAGTTTATCCGTTATTTCAACAGAATTAGTATTTAGAGGCGTTTTACATAATAGCCTAAAAGCACAGTTTGAAAATAATTTAATCGGGAGGATTTCTATTATTTTAATCGTTGCATTGATTTATGCAGGGTTATTTTTACTTTTTTCTTGGCCAGTTGGATTATATTTCTTCGCTATCAATTTTCTTGTTTTCATAATATTGGGCATCCTCTTTGAAATTAATGGTAACCTACTTAACACAATTTTAGCTAATGCAATTTACAACATCATCCTAGTTATCTTCATATTCATTTTTTAACCACAACAAACAGATCCATTATTCTTTAATATATAAATTTAATAATAAGAAAAATCAAATATCTCTAGTGGTATTATTAATAGGTTTACCTCTATTATTTACGACAAATTCTAATCAATACGGAGATAAGCAGAGTGGTTAAAAAACGTTATCGAAATAGAGGTAGTAAGGATAATATAATTATTTCAATTGCTGGTGCACATGGTATTGGAAAAACGACGATTTTCAATATTTTAAAAAAAAATTTAGCTGAAAATACGAAATTTAAATTTTTTCCTGAAAGATATAAGAAGATACCACCATTTCCATTTGGTTCAGGTGATAAACAAATTGCATTCCGAAGTGAAATACATTTTCTCCAGCAGCTTATTAAAAGAAACAAAAATATTACAAATTTTGATAACAGGTATAATGGAAGAGTCATTATCTTAGATAGAACACCAGTTTGTGTTTTAATTTATTCAAAAAGTTTAAATCTTAAGGAAAAAGATTATGAACTTATCTTAGATATGTATAATTCAGTAAAGTGGAAAGAAAATTACATAATCTATTTAACAGCTAAACCAGAAACAATTTTAAAAAGAATTATACAAAGAGGAGCTATTGACAAAATTCGTAAGCATTGGAATGAACATGATAAAGAATATCTATTAAAAATTCTCTCCTATTATAATGAATTTTTATTATCTAAAAATCAAGCTAAAAATGTATTAATACTTGAAACAGACAATCTCACCGCTGAAGATGTTGTAGAAGAAATAAAGAAAATAATTACAGATTTATCCGGTTATTCTTTTAGAAAGTCTGATAAATCTCCAAATACACAAAAGAAAATAAATGAATTTTTTGATTAAACGATAAAAAAATATATTAATATGGATTATTTGATATAAATTAATAAAATATAATTATAATTACATTTAATTTAATTAGAATTAAAGGTTCTTGATTTAGTATGTCATCTCTTGTTCAAGATATTCGTGATAAAATGAGATCTATCCTCAAGATTGAAGAAGATAAGACAGATTTGGAAAATCTAGCAGTTTTATCCAGAGTTGGAATGAAAGTTGCATCCGCAATTTCATCTGAGTTAGATGCGGATGCTACATCCGCTTCAAGTACTGCTTTAATTGATTTAGGATTAAGATTAAGCGAAGCGACAGCACATGGGGCCTTAACTGAAATAATTCTTCATAATACTTCCGGATATAGTATACTTTTAGCGATAAATGATGAGTATATAGTTTTTGGGGGCCTTAAAAATGTATATAGAATAGGGTATTATTTAGGTTATTTAAGAAATTTAGCAAGAAAGCTAAATCGATTAATCTCTGGAGATCAATTAACCGAGATGACTTTATCTTTAGAAGAATCTGAAAAAGCGAAATTACAGATTGAAGATAGTGAAGGATTAACTAGTATAAAATTACCAAGTACTGAACAGGATAAGGCTGCTTTAGATGATTTATTAGGATTTTTGGATAACTGGGAAAAGGAAGGAGCAGATACTGAGGAATTAGAAGCAAAAGCGGAAAATAACATTGTATCAATTCCAAAATCAATGGGGATTGAATATGAAAAAGTTATGGAACATACCATGCATCAAGATGAGAAAGTATCACCAGCACCTCCTGCAGTTCAAGATACTGGTTCACAATTCAGAGTATACGATGATGAAATTCCCCCCATTCCCCTTGAAGATTATACTCCTATGGAAATAGAGGAAGATGAAACTGTTCAAGAACCCCAAATTGTTCAAGAACCCCAACTTATACAAGAACAAGTTACAAGTACAAATTTACCTTCATTAGAAGAATTACCCCCCCCAGATTTTAATACAGACTTTATAGAAGAAGCTACAGAATACGATACTCAATTTGTTTTAGACAAAGAGTCGCAAACTTTTGAGAGTGTATTAAAAGATCTAGGATGGGATGAAGAAGATTAATTAAATATCTTTAAAGTTAATAATATCATCCGTATGATTTACTCTATAGTTTTATTTATACTCTTTATATAATAATTAAGGAGAAAAATAGCAAATATTAAATAATCTTCTCTCTAATCATTATTTAATTTTTATTTAAAAAAAATTATTAATGTGAACTGATATGAATCAAACAGAAGAAATTCAGCGAAATAGAACCACAACTTTAAGAAAATTAAATTTTAGTCTACCACGACTCCCAAGCGCTATTGTTCTTGGAATAGAAGGATTTGTTTTATTTGCATTATATTATCTTGGATATGGAGTACCCTCAATTCTCGTTGGATTTGCTCAATCTATGGGATTTCTTTCAATTGCAGCAGGCCAATTCTTACTTGGTTGGATAAGTGACGCAAAATATACAAAATGGGGCCGGAGAAAGCCATGGGTTATTATATTTTCTCCTTTACTTGGTATTTCATTCATATTCCTTATGTTACCTGGTTTAGTATTGCCTGATCTCTCGAATAAGACCCTTCTCTTTTATTGGTTATTGATCTGGGATATTGTATTTAGATTTTCTTATTCTTTAACTACAGTTTATCAAGCATGGATGGCGGAACAGTTTCCAGTACAAGAACGACCCGCTGTTTCACAAATGCAGAATACAATGAATTACATTGGAAATGCAATTATGCTTATTTTTGGCTTGCTAATTTTTACACCTGCATTTACTGTGATTAGTTCATATATTCCAAGCTCAGTTTTATACCCTATCTTAATATTTGGAATATTTGTTATAATTATATATATTTTAATCGTATTTACTATGCCTACCGAACCGAATTTTAAAATGGATTCAAGTATTTTTAAAAACTTGATAACCATTGTAAAGAATAAAAATTATATGAGCATAGTATTAATGCAGGGAATCGCAAGTTTTGCATGGTCAATAATTACTACTGTGATGTTAACTTTCATAGAATCTGTTTTAGGACTTAGTGGACTCAGTTATTATATTGTAGCAGTATGTTTAGTAATTGGATTTATTATTACGTTATATGTATGGCGAAAAAATATCCAAAGGATGGGAAAAAAGAGGGCTTTATTATTGTTATTTCTATTTGCAATAATTCTTCTTCCAACTTCATTGATTGGATTAATACCAATTGCCACGAATATTATTTTTGGAATTATCTTTATTCTGATAATAGCTGCGTCATTAGCGGGATGGTCGCTTTTCCCTTATATATACTATGCTGATTTAGCTGAAGATGATGAAAAAAGAACGGGTGAATTGAAAGCAGGAATATATACTGGTTTCCCTAGTATACTTCTTAATATATTTCAAGCTTTTGGTCCTTTAATTATTGGAGCTATATTAATGCTTCCAGATATTACAGTCGGAACCTTGACATATTCTTTTGGTTTGGTTTTATGGGGCCCAATTTGCTCTTTAATACTTATTGCTACCTACTTTTATACGAAAAGATATGTTACCTTGGATTTTGAGTGGGAAGCAAAATAATTAATTTTTTTTTCTTATTTTCTCCTTTTTTCATTTTACAAAATCTAATAATGTAATTTAATATCGCCTATCCTTTACTAATACTTTTACATGTAAAGCTTCTGGACCTTTTTTTGAATCTGAATCATTTAAGGTAAATTCTACTTCATCCCCTGCATCTAATTTCTTAAAGCCTTCCATATCAATACTAGAAAAATGAACAAATACATCTTGTTCTCCATCGGTTGTAATAAAACCAAAACCCTTTTTATTGTCGAACCACTTAACGATTCCTTTTTTCAATTCTGGCATAAAATAAATCCCAATTATCTTCTCTTTTTATTACTTTATTTAATTTATAAATAATAATCTTAATTTTCGTTTTAAAAACGAAATTTAAGAAAATAAGTAAAATTTACTTTTAAAAGTTTTTTAATACCCTTTTTGCAAGACCTTAAAGACCAATAAAAACAAAAGGAATCATCAATTATGTACATTTGAATATGACAATTTTTGAAAAAGTCTTGGAGATTTACCAAAAATATTACATTTGTACTCACTGTTTAGGAAGAATGTTTTCACTGTTAGCAACTGAAACAACTAATTATGATCGAGGTAGTTCAATATTACTAACAATTACCATGGAAAATCACAGAAAATACTTATCATCTAATAACAATGATGATAAAGATGCCATATTAATATTAAAATTAATAGCAGAAAACGCGAATTTCTCTCCTGCTAAACAAGTATTAGTTAATGAAGGAATTGACTTCAGAGTTAATAACACAACCCAAAAATGTTTTCTATGCGAGAATATTTTTTCAAATCTTGAGCCGTACATTTTTGCTGCTAAGAATAAGGTCAATGGGATAGAATTTAATAACTTTTTAGTAGGATCCTCAATAAAGTCAGAAATTATTAATAAAGAAGATTCATTTAAAGCTGAATTCAACTTACTAGACGCTGAATCATTTAAAACTCACTTTAATCGTGAAGTTGGTAAGCAATTATCACTGATCATAAATAAACCCACTGAATTTGGGAATCCTGAAATGACAATTATATTTCATCTCAATTATAATTCTTTTCAGATTGATTTACTGATTAAATCATTATTCATCTCGGGAAGATATAACAAATTTATAAGAGGAATACCTCAAACTCACTGGGAATGTCGAACATGCAGAGGGAAAGGATGTAAAGCCTGCGATGGAACGGGAAAGCAATATATCAACAGCGTGGAAGAATTAGTTAATCCAGAATTTCTTATTACCTCAAATTCCACTGATTCAAAATTTCATGGAGCTGGAAGGGAGGATATTGATGTGAAAATGCTTGGAACAGGAAGACCTTTTATATTAGAGCTAAAGAATCCGAAGATTCGATCGATAAATCTTAATAAAATACAGAAACGAGTTAATCATAAAAATAAAAAAAAAATCAGAATAAGTAATTTACAATTTAGTAATAAAGATCAAGTAAAGATGTTAAAAGCTAATGCTGAAAGTACTAGGAAGACTTATAGGGCATTAGTGAGGTCGACCCAAAAATTAGATAAAAATAATTTTATAACTCTTTTAAATCAATTAAAAATAAGACTTGAAAATCAGAATATTGACCAAAGAACTCCAATAAGAGTTTCTCATCGTCGAGTAGACAAATATAGACAAAAAAAAATCTTTGAAATTCAAGGTTTTTTTAAAAAACCGGATTTATATGAATTTATTGTAGATACTCAAGGAGGTACTTATATTAAGGAACTCATTAATGGGGATAATGGAAGAACCAAACCCTCTTTTACAGATATCTTTGGCATTAATCTTCAATGTGAAGAACTGGATGTTCTTAAAATCCATTGAATCTTACTTCATTGACTAAAATCATAAAATAAATAAATTATAAAATATACAAATTCATACTTGAATCAATTTTAAATTTCAAAAAAATAAAGTGAAAAACTATTGACAATTCATAAAGGATATAGAAATAAAACCAGAAAAAGACATCGAAAGAACGTAAGAGATAAAGGTCTGGGCTCTGTAGATAAATATCTAATTGAATATAATGTTGGAGATAAAGTAGATATCATATCAGATTCGAGCAAACATAAAAGAGGCCTTCCTCATCGCAGATATCATGGAAGGACTGGGACTATTATTGGAGAGCGAGGACGATGTTATGAAATTGAAGTTAAACTAGGGAATTCTAAAAAATTTCTTATAGTCGGAAAGGAACATATTAGAATAAATCAAGGGTCTATAAATAATTAAAAGCTTATTCTAAAAAGGGAAATATATGTCTGGAAGAAAAGTAGAGGAAAAAACAGTTTCAATTCCTGAAGTAAAAAAAATCATGGAAGAAGTTAAAAAAAAAATAGAGGAAATCGATTCTGAAGAGGGATTGTCCCATTTTCAAGAAATTACCTATAATTATGTCAACAAATTCGCTAAAATGAGCGAAAAAGATGCACAAAAAATAACTAAATTCTTAAAAGAAAAATATGAAATTGAAGAAATTTATGCAATAAATATTGCTAATATTGATCCTAAATCTGTGTTAGAATTAAGGATGATTCTAGAAAAAAGTGTGGTTGGAAAATCATTCACTGATGATCAACTCCAAGAAGTTCTTTATCAAATAGAAGAGTTAAAATCTTAAACTTTCTATTTTAATTATAGGATGCCTAAAAATATTCGCTAATCAACGAAGAATTTATAAATTCTAATTGGTTTAAATTTTAATGAGCATGCCTTATTAATAAAGGAATATTAAAAATTAAAAAAATTATGCATATCGGGAAAATAACTAATAAGAAAATTGGTCGATATGGAAAGACGTCGGGAAGGATACAGAAGAACTCCTCAGCGCCCAAGATATCCAAGAGGAGAACCAAAACAAAAGAAACAATTTATAAAGAAGTTTCGAGAATTAGTTATTTTAGATTTACTTCCCCATGGCCATCCTGAAGATGATAAACCTAGCTGGTCGAGAGCACCAGTTGCTCAAGTATTAACTTTTCCGGATTATGTGCTCTATGAAGTGAAATATAATAGAGATTCTGATCTTAAAGTTCAAGAAAAAAATGTTTATG
The DNA here is from genome assembly GCA_011364975.1 of Promethearchaeota archaeon. Lineage (GTDB taxonomy): Archaea > Asgardarchaeota > Lokiarchaeia > Sigyniarchaeales > SOKP01 > SOKP01. Next base: position 55,478 of record RDOE01000007.1, read on the forward strand.
AAGAATTTCTACAACAAAATAAGTTAAAAGAAGTTATAGACAAGATAGATTATAATAATTTAACTAATACATCAAAAGCCTTAATACAACCATTATTGGAAACTGAAATCTTAAATTATGAAGAGGATTTCATAAACTTCTTTAACAATTCTACCTCAATAACTCCTAGGATGCATGCTCTTAAGTTATTGCCTGGCATAGGGCAAAAACATATGTGGGAAATATTAGAAGCTAGAAATAGACAAAAATTTACAAATTTTCAGGATATTTCAGATAGAACAAGTATTGCTCATCCAGTAAGACTAATTGCCCAAAGAATTATAAAGGAATTACAGCGTGAAGGTGTTAAATATTACTTATTTTCTAAGACTCAAAAATATGAATGAAAGATATGAATAAAAAGGATACTCTTCTTCTTCTTAATAATTTAATGTTAAAACCCAGTAAAAAGTTAGGACAAAACTTTTTAATAGATGAGAATATTTGTAAAAAGATCTTAAATGAAGCTAACCTCTCCGTTTCGGATTCTGTACTTGAAATAGGACCCGGACTTGGCGCTCTATTAAAAGAAATACTTAAATCTGCTAAAAAAGTTTATGCATATGAGGTTGACTCTATTTTATTTAACTATTTAAAAAAAGAGTTTTCTACAAATGAAAACTTATTTCTTTACAACGAGGATTTTTTAGGTATAGAACCCCCAAAAGTAGATAAAATCGTTTCTAATATACCATATACGATAACAGGACCTTTATTCGAAAAAGTTTTTTATGTTAATGATCCACCTGAAGGAATTCTTACAATTGAAAAATCTATTGCTGACCGAATTTTTTATCCAAAAAAATATAAAAATCTTTCAAGAATTTCGATTACATTTAATGCATTCATGGAACCTATTTCTCATTATGACATCCCCTCCTCAGCTTTTTATCCAGAACCCAAAATTAAATTATCCTTAATTCATGTCAAATCAAGAAAGAATATTGATTCTTTTTTACTAAATCAAGAAACTAAACGATTTTTTCTCAGACTAATACAAGGAATTATGCCTTATAAGAATAAAGATATTGTTAATGCTCTCACACTTCATTTAAAAAACAATTTAAATTTACAAGCCCCTAAACAAAAAATTCTTGAGCTCTTGGAAGAAAACAGCATAATGAATGGAAAATTCGCCCTTTTTAATATTGAATACTTTATTCGTTTAAGTAAAGTTATATGGGAATATATAAAGGATTTAAAATGATGATTAAATAATGGAAATCTTCTCAAGTTTGCCCGATCCATTAATAAAAAATGATTTTCAGACGGTTTATTCACCTTCTGATGATACTTATTTATTTATCGATTTTTTTAAGCAAAATGTTAATTATAATTATTTTGATGGAATAGAAATAAGTAAAATTAAAAAAATCCTCGATATGGGAACAGGTACTGGAATTATTGCAATCTTTCTTCAAAAAATTAGCGATCTTATACCTCATTTTAATCCAGAAATATATGCATCAGATATTTTAGAGGATGCGATTGAATGTGCCAAAATTAATGAAAAATTAAATAACATCAAAAATAGAATTCACTTTATTAAATCAGACTTATTTAGTTCATTTCCTTATGAATTAAAAAACTCTTTTGACATTATCCTCTTCAATCCTCCATATTTACCGTCACTAGAATACAAAGAATCGAAAAGAGCACTATTAAATAAGGATATTACTTGGAATGGAGGATATAAAGGATTCGAAATTTTCTTAAAATTTATTAAAAATTTTAAAAATTACATTAATTTAAACCCACCTTCCTGTGTTTATTATACCAGCTCAAGTTATACGGATTTAGTTGAATTAAATAATAAGCTCAAAGAACAAAGTCTTTCAAGTAAAGTTATAGCTAAAAAACATATCTTTTTTGAAGATATATTTCTTAATAGGCTGCAATTAATATAACCTTAAAAGGGCCTACGTGTTCTTCGTTTTTCAATCAATGGAATACCATAACTCTTTAGAGTTCTTAACAAATTATTAAATAATAAATTTATTTCGGGAGTTTTAAATACCGCCCGTCTATGGGCTTCTATTTGCGGAATAGGTAGACCATAAAATTCATTATAGCTGGATATAGATAATAAAATTGAGGATATTAAATCTGCCCTTCTTGCGGCGTCTTCATTCGAGGCACTTTCATCCATAAAGAATTCAAATCGACATGGAGTATCGTGCTGGACAGTTTTAAGATAAAAAGCATAAAAGTTGAAGGGAAAATAATATGGAATTTCTTTTTTAATGCCTGTATCTCTAATTTTATCTATTTCACGTTTACAATTAAAAATACAGCTTCTCTCGTATTTTGACAAGATTCTATTGAATAAATCTACATCTGAAAAATAGTCTAGTATTTGGCGGTAATTTATTTTTATGAACTCGTTCAATCTTGCAGCATTTGGTTTTAACATTTGAATTGAACTTTTGAGGAGATGTGTAAGAGCAGAAGTACGAGTATCCTTTATTGAACCAATAAGGATTATCTCTCTTTCTTTACAATTTAGGTAAAGTTTTTGATATTCTTTTAGAAGTTTATCATAAGCCTTTGAAATCTCGAAATCTTTAGCAAATAATAAATTAATTGGCATTATAACGATAGATCCATCAATAACGATCAAGTCAATATCATCATTTCGTTCTAATAATTTATTTAAGAGATTTATCTCCATAAAAGTCATTTCCATAGATATTTTCGAATCAATTGCGGATTCCTCTCTATTAATATAATTTCCCTGGACATAATAATTATTATATCCTGAAATATCCGGATAATAATTAATTTTAGAAACATTATTTTTCAAAAAATAGTACTTTACAGCAATTGCTTTTAAAAATGAGAAGTCTACATTCATAAACTTTTTTATAACACTACTACCATCAACACTTACTACATTTAAGCCTCTTATATTTGCTGCAGAAACTTCTTTTTTTAAGAAATTCTCTTTAATATTATAGTTTGGATACTTTAAAAACTCCGAAAAGTCCAGCTGATCCAAATTTTTTAAAACTTTTTTAACAAAATTATCCTTTAATTGTTCTATTTCAAGATATTCATTAGCGATATCTTTAAGATTAATTAAAAGTATTTGTTCTTTGGTTAGACCGGCATTATTTGGGTCTATAGAATTGATTATTCTCTCATATAATTTAGATTTTGAATTGTTTAACGAATTGTCTCTTAAAGTCATCAAGAGAATTAATAATAAAAATCAAAATTAATAATAATGAGATGTTAAATTTAATAATTTATAGTATTCTTAAACTAATTTAAAAATAATAAATCTATGACGCTAAATTTAGGAGCTAATCCTTTAATATTAATTCTTTTATCACTTTGTGAAGTTTTTTTTGTTATTATTCCTGCGCTTATAGCTTCAAGAATTAGCAAAAAACCATTTTTAGAAGAAATTAAAAACATGGGATTTTCAAACAATTTTAGAGATTTTAAATATCTATTAACTAATATTTTGATAGGATTACTTATTGGGGTTAGTTTGTTTCTAATAAGTGGTTTTTTAATGAATTTTATTCTCAATTTCTTAATTATACCAATTTTTGGAGTGGAATTTCTTCAAGAAGGCCTAAATAATGCTATATCTACTCAACCATATTATCCAACAGTAGCTGAATTTACTATAATTATAATCATTCAAATAATTATCATTGGACCTTGTGAAGAAGCATTTTTTCGGGGTTTTCTTATTAACAAATTAAGTCTGAAAATTAAAATAGTGTACTCAATCTTACTCTCTTCATTTTTTTTTGCTTTATACCATACACCACCATTTATAGTTCCAATTACCACAATAATAACCTTTTATTTCTATTATTTCATAATTGGACTAGTTTTTGCATTTACCTATATTAAGTTTAATCGCTTATTAATGCCTTGTTTTGTTGCCCATTCAATTTTCAATATTTTAGTGCTTTTAATTTAATTTCTATCGTGAAAATTAATTACTTAAGAATAAGACTCCAAAAAAATAAAAAACAATACATTTATAATATTTTACAGAGATAAATATAATTAAATGTTGTAGCCTTTTTATTATTAAGAATCAAATTATATAATCTTAGCTGAAAATAAATAGAAAATCGAAATATTTATCGTTAAAAAGGGTTTAGGAAAGTGACAGATTACGATTATACATGGAAAATTATGATGCTAGGAGATGCAGCAGTAGGTAAAACCTCATTAACGATAAGATATATTTCTGGCTTTTTTCTCGAAGACCTAAAATTAACTATTGGTGTAGATTTCTATTCTAAAACAACTAATTTTAAGGGCAAGAAAGTAAAACTCCAGATCTGGGATTTTGGGGGTGAAGAACGCTTTCGCTTTCTCTTACATCAATATTGTAAAGGAGCTAACGCCGCTTTCTTTTTATATGATATAACCAATCGTCTTACATTAGACCACTTGCCGGATTGGACTCAGATTATTCGAGAACATGCTGGTGACATACCAATTATGTTAGTGGGATCAAAATCAGATTTAGAACAATTTAGAACAATTTCTAGGGAAGAAGGAATAATAGCTGTAAAAAAGTATAACTTATCTTCATTTTTAGAACTTTCCTCAAAAACAGGTCAGAATGTGGAAAGAGCTTTTGATGTTATTACCGAAACTCTTTTTGAGCGATACATGCCTAGACAAAAGGTTTAATATCAAAAAATTTAATTTTTAGGTTTGATTTGGATCCATGATTATTTATTGTTTATTTGATTCTGGATATTATTTCTACCAACTTTTATGACCGAACTAAAAACTTTGTTTAATCCAAGAGCGATTGGGATAATTGGTGTAAGTGAAAAAGCATATGGTGGTGGTTTTTTCTTAAGATCCTTACTTGACATGGGATTTAACAAGGAGATCTTCATATTCAACCCTCGCCTAAAAGGAGAGGTAATTTTAGGTTTAAAGGTATATGGATCTATTCTGGAAATGCCCGATAATCATGAAATTGATTATGTTATAATTGCGGTACCCGCCGAAAAATGTCCGGAGATTGTTAAAGAAGTAGGAATAAAAAAGGTACCGTTTGTGACAATATTTACCTCGGGATTCTCTGAAATAGGTAGAAAAGATTTAGAAAATAAGATCTTAACTATTGCAAAGAAATACAATATACGAATCATAGGACCAAATTGTTTAGGTATTTTAGTACCTAAAAATAAAATTTCTTTCTCTTCAAGATTAACAGATTTATCAGGTAACCTTGGAATAATTTCTCAATCAGGAGGTTTGGCAATTCAATTATCTGCTATGGCTCAATATATTTACGAAAATCCTCCCAATAAAACGATCTCAATTGGTAATCAGATTGACCTTACATTTAATGATTTCTTGGAATATTTCTACACTGATGATGAGATTAAGACAATTGCACTCTATCTTGAAAATATTAAGACCCTAAATAATGGTCAGAATTTAATTCCAATACTGAAAAAGTTATCATTAAAGGGAAAACCAGTAATTATTTGGAAAGTTGGGTCTGGTATCTCTTCAGAAGCAGCAATTATGTCTCACACAGGCGGTTTATCTGGATCTCAACGAATATGGAAGGGTTTAAGTAAACAAACGGGAGCAATTTTAGTCAAAAACGCTGATGAACTTCAAAATTTAGCTATGACTTTTCATAATCTTTTGGATTTACCTGTTAATAGAAAATTAGGTGTTATTGCTGTAGGAGGGGGAGCCGCAATTCAAGTAACAGATATCCTGGAACAATATAATTTGATTCTTCCTGAATTATTAGAAAAAACCAAAAAAGATATTTTAAAATTCTTACCTGATGTGAATACCATAATTCGAAATCCCCTTGATTTAGGAAGTAGTGGGATTGATCCTGAAGTTTTTATAAAAACTATATTATCATTAGAACAAGACCCTAACATATCAGCCATAATATTTGCTTGGTTTTTTGATTTTGACGAAAAATCAATTAAACTAATTAAAAAGGCATATTATCAAATGACAAAACCATTTATTTGCGTTTCATATAAAATCGCAGATGATACAGAGTACTATGCTCAGAAACTAAATTTTAAAAAAAAACTACTAAGACTAAAAATTCCCGTTTTCGAGTCTATAGAATTAATGGCAAGATCACTCGATAAATATTGTAGTTATAAGGAATTTATTGCAAACTTTTGTTGATTAACATCTTATTCGGCACTTTATGCCAAACCTGCATTTTGTTAGCTCCACGATTGTTCCAGGCATAATACGGAATCGCACAAAATTGATAACCATTAGCAGTATTTCCATGAATTATATTTATTCCATTTAAAAGATTTGGTTCATGCTGAACAATTACTTCTTGTTCTTTTACAATGAATTCATTAAAAATATCAAATGCTCTATTATCTTTTTGCTCAAAACAATAAATCAAAGGACCATTTTTTATAGCAACATGCCCTAAAGTATCTTTCCTCTTCCATGAGTTTTCTAAAAACACCGGTTTCATCCCAAAATCGATTTCAATTTGATCATTATTCATCCAATTTCTTATTATTTCAGCATACTTTCCAATGGATAACTCATGTTCATATTGTATCCCATTGATTGAAAGTTTTGGTGCTTTGCTCCAGTCAGGTATTCTTAATAATAGAGAAAATTTATGATTTTGTGTTAATTGAAGTCTAATTTTTACCGTTCCTTGCCATGGAAAATCACTTTCTTGAAATATTTTTATTAAACGATTTTCTAATTCAATATTAACCTCAGAACCGATATATTGATGAATCCAGATTCCGTTTTGAGATTTACTATATATATATTTTCCAATTGAGGCGATAGTCCTTGCAATATTAGGAGGACAACAAGCACAAAGAAACCATTCTGCTCTTCTATGTTTTCCGTTTGAAACTAGCGGATTATCATAGGTATATCCTTTTCCATCAATTGATTGTCCAACTAGCATGGCATTATACATCAATCGTTCAATCAAATCAGCGTATTTACAATCACCAGTAATTTGAAGCATACGCCAATTCCACAGCATATTTCCAATAGCAGCGCACGTTTCAGAATAGGAAGTTTCTTTTTTCAATTTGAAATCTTTTTCAAATCCTTCAATACCTCTAATTGACCCAATACCACCTGTTATATACATCTTCGCACTAACCATGTTTAACCAACAATTTTCTAAAACACGTAATAATGTATCATCACCGGTTTCAGAATATATATCTGCCATTCCGCAATACATATAGGTGGCTCTTACAGCATGTCCAATCGGAGCTTTCATTTTTCGTACAGGCTTATTAATTTGATAGCATTTTCCGTTTAAAATTGCTAGAATAAACTTTATTCGTTCCATTAATGTTAAATTAGAATAGAAATCCGCTATTTCATCCTGATCACCTCTCTCACTGGTGTATTCATCACTTAAGGCTTTTTTAAAGCGATTATTTATTTCTCTAGCCTCTTTCTGCGTAGATGACAAATTTAAAAATTTTTTTATTATATATCCGACCGAATTAGCAGATTTTCCCCGCCGATCAATAAAGTCCTTTGAGAGCGCAAAATAATTTACATTTTTAGTGATATGATGCAATTCCATTAATGCCAGTTCAATCTCTTGATGTCCAGGAGCTTCTTCTCGGTTTTTCTCTAAAAAAAGATTAACAATCAACTTAGCAAACCTTTCAGCAACTCCTAATAAGATATCTGATCCTGTAGCCTGATAATGTGCAACCGCAGCCTGAATTAAATGTCCCCCACAATATAATTCATGCATAAACAAAACATTAGAGAACCTTTTTTGTATAAATTTAGTAGAATAAAAAGTGTTAATATAGCCATCTTCACTTTGGGCAGTCTTTATTAAATTTACAACCTCATCGACCTTCCTTTTTAATTCTGGATCCTCATGTAAATGTAAAATATAACACGCTGCTTCAAGCCACTTATATAAATCAGAATCGAAGTAGAATTCTCCTAATTGAGTTCCCTTTTTCATTCCCGCTGCAACCCTAAAGTTGTCGATATGATGATCTTTTTCGAGTTGTTCAAATTGATGATAAATTGCAATTTCGCGATTTATTTTTTGCCTATTAGCCCAGAAATCATCTGTAATTTTAACGTGATAAAATGGGATAGGTTTTAACTTGTTAAAGGGAGAATTGCCTATATTCATATTATCCAAAATTTATCTTCAATAATTTAGTTATCTGTTTTT
>RDOE01000077.1 GCA_011364975.1 Promethearchaeota archaeon
AAAAGAACCCGTTCGTTGAAAATTTTCGCATTTAATAATAACTTGTTTAGCGCCTGTTAATGAATTTAATGTTCTGCTTGTCATGATTGGTGTATTATTAGTAACATATGACAATAATTTTGCGGCTTTTTTCACTTGTTTAAAAATTGGAATCGTCTCTTCTTCGGTGATTTTATCATAATTTTATAATATTTTAATTTCTATGTAAAAGTGGTTAGCATAATAAATTTATGTAATCTTAAAAAAAATACTTTTAAAATGCATAAATCAAGTAAAAGTAACTATTGTAGTTGAGAAATCAAAGAAATTAGTTGATATACGATACAATTATCTAAAAAAATTATTTTTCAATTACTATAGTATCATCTGTAGCATACTTAGCTAAAGCATGCTCATCGAGCTTAACACCCCAACCAGATCCATTAGGAACTTTTGCCGTACCATCGCTATAATCTATTGGATTTTGTATCAAATCATCTTCTAACATTTCTTGTCCGAATAATTCTGTGGCATAATCGATTGAATAAAACTGAGCTGCATGGAAATGAATATGCATGGCTGATGCGATTCCTAATGGTTGATTATGTAAAACCACACCCAATCCCCTCATTTTAGCATAATTTAATGCTTTTAGGGCTTTTGATACTCCGCCTGGACGATCAGAATTTAATCCTAAGACTCTAACTGCTTTTAATTCTACTAGAGTAATGAAATCCTTTAAAGTGAAAAAACCTTCATGCGACATTAGGGGAGTATCTACTCGATTTTGCACAAAAGCCATTCCTACATAATCATCCGATCTAACTGGTTCTTCTACAAAATCTATATTATATGATTCAATTGCTTTTATTGCTTTCACAGCAACTTGGGGACTATATGCTTGGTTATAATCGACTCGAATTCTTATATTAAAACCTAAAGCTCTCCTAATTGCTTGAAGTATTTCGACATCCTTTTCTGGACTTTTACCAAGCTTTAATCTAAAAGAACGAAATCCTCTTCTATAATACGATCTAACTAAACCCTTCATAAACATAGGCTCACCGAGTGGTATTAAGGCGGCAATAGGAATCTTATCGACAATCTTGCCTCCTAATAAATAACAAGCAGAAATATCTTTGATATGCCCCAGTAAATCATATAATGCCATATCAATCAAACCCTTGGCCGTTTCATTGCGTGCAAGATTAACATCCATTCTATAATTTATTTTTTCAATATTAAAAGGATTTTCACCCATCACATAATTCTTTAAACTATTTTTAATTGCATCGATAATTTGGTAAGGTGAAACGCCTGTTTCAGGTAACCATACAAAAGATTCTCCTAATCCTTCACTACCATCATTACTTATTAATCTGCATATTACAAAATCTCCACCAAGCCATGATTCTTGACTTCTAGAAGCCATTCCAAGACCACTATCAGCTTCTCCCATCGCCTTTATGACATAGTCTTTAAAGGGAACATGTAAAGGAGTAAGTTCTATTTTTTCGATTCTATAATTCATTATATATCTTCATTAATCGTTATAATATCATTAATGATCAAAAGTGAATTAAAGATTTTTCTAGCTAATTTTTAAAGAAAAAAGAAAAAAAGAAAAAAATTATTTTCGGAGTAATTTCAAACCAGTATACACTATACCTATAGCAACTACTATAACAGCTACTAAAGCGGTTATTGAGACTGTTGTATTCAATCCACTTTGCTTTAAATATATTCCTAAAACAGCCCATACAATTACTAGACTATAGACCCAGTCTTTTCTTAAAAACAACATCAAATAGGTTATAATCACTGCTACAACTAATACTAAAACAGTTAGTAGTTCAGGGAGTAATCCAAAAGATTCAACGCCGGACACCACTAATACCGCTGTAACATTAGCAATTGTAGCTACTGTAATCCATCCTAAATAAACACTAAAAGGAGCATGTACCGCAATTTTTTCAGTTCTTGAGACTCCATTTTTTCCAATATCCAAGCGAATGTATATCAAAATTAACGAAATCAATATTATTAACATAGCTACTAAAGATAAGAGAACAAGTTTATAATGCCACAATAAAATCCAACTAAAATTAGCCACATTACTAATAATAAAAATATAGCTAATTTTTCCTAAATAGGGCATTTCAATTTTTTCTGATTTAAAAATATCCCTTAATTGATATACTGAAAAAATTCCTAAAAGTATGTATATTATTCCCCAGATCGAAAATGTAAGTCCTGCAGGCACAAATAAATTTGGAATATCATCAGACAATTGTTGTGTACTACCATATCCAAGTGGTAAACTAATTGCTAAATAATTTATAATAACAACTGCTATGAAAGTAATCAAATTTAACCATTGCAATAATTTCTTGTTTATCATATTTTTTTCACACAAAAATTTTAGATTTGCTTAATTATTGTTAATTTTGAATGTATTTATGAATTCCTTCTATAAACTATAAATCCGAATTAGATTCATAAAATTAAAAATAGAACAACATAGGTAAGAATTTATAAATATAATATATTAATTTGAAAAGAAGGTTTTTAATTTGAATTTCATAATATAATTTTCTCTATTAAAAAGAAAAAGAATGAGGCATTTCCAAGGTAAAGGATCATTATTATAAACGCATAGATAATTAAAATCCACATTTTTTTTGATTTTTCTCGAGAATAAAAATAAAACGTTGATAAACCTAACAAAATTTCTGGGAGAATAATATAAATTGCTAGATGATCAAAGATAAGGGTAACACTCTGCGGGTACCATGAATTCAAAAGCCACATGGATTGTTCTGCAATTCCAAAAATCAGCAAAGAACAAACTGTTACCGTAATAAATCCTTTCCTTTTTGAAGATAATTCTTCAACTTTTAACCCTATAAAACATATCATAAATAATGGAATAGCCCATAAACCTAACATATAACCAGATACAGTTCCGATTTTAAATAATCCGTCCTCTGGAAAAATTAAAATATTAAGTTCAGCAGATAAAAACCAATCAGGGAATATTTGGAATACACTTATCATTAGTGTGAAAAACCAGAGCTTAATCCAGCCTTTATCTTTTCTGATTAAGCCAACTAATGCGACTAGAAGATTATAAACAATAACAAGTATGAATAACTTTATTCCAATAGGTAAAGGAATGGGGAGGGATAAAATCAATATACATACAGTTATAAAGATTAAGTGAACGATAATAAAATCTTTATCCTTCTTTGAAAATTTTTGAAACATAATATATAATTAAAATAAAAAATAAAATAATTTTTTGAATTTATTTTACTTTCTTAGAAAGGGCCTTCTAGATTCATATAGATACATGGATGATCTGCTGCAGATCCCCCCGTATAGGTGATATAAGAAATCGTTGAATTTAAATCAGCACTAACGAAAAAATGATCGATTCGGCCATCAGGTACACGAGGAACCCATCCATCGGGGACATTTCCAATTTCTCTATCTGAAGGAGAGGCAGATTCCCAGCAATCGTATAATTGTGCTACGGTTATATTATATTGTTCTGTTCCAGGTTCAAAATTAAAATCCCCCATTAATATAACGTTTGTTAATCCACTAATTACTGATAATATATTTTCTTGTTGGACAATTTGTGAACTGTCCTCAGCAGGATCTTCATAATTTCCAAGATGGGTAACAAATATATTAAAAGTTGTACTTCCAACCCGTATCTGAGCCCAGATAGTGGCTGCTTGTTCACCTTCACTCTCCATATAAAAAGTTTGTGGATTTTGTATTGGAAATTTAGAGAGTAGTGCTATTCCGAATGTTCCAGTAATTGTTTTAGGACCATAATAGGAATATAATCGTAGTCTATTACTTGCAAATCTAACAAAATCAGTATTTCCACTTGATACCCTACAGGTATCAGATTCCTGTAATCCAATAACATCTGCGTCTAATGAATTAAGTACTTGAAATTGGCCTTCAAAATTCTTATTAGCAAATTCATCAGCTCCTTGCTGGATATTATATGAAATTAATGTTATATTGTTATTTGATGTAGTATGTACTCCAGGATATTCTAGAATGATGACTCCAATGATTGAGGTGAGTCCTAATGCTAAAATAATAAGTGTTAATTTAGCTTTTTGCTTTATAATATTGATAGAAAGTGAAGAAAAAACTCTTGGTGCTTTCTTAATGATAAAAATTGGAGCAATAACAAATATTCCTACAATTAAAATTACTCCCCATATCATATCTCTAAAGATGGTCCCTATTAGAGGAATATAGTCCCAAACGATTGTAAAAACTGCTGAAAGTATTATTATTAAGAAGAATCCTGATGAAATGAAAAAAGCACCACCAAGCTTTCGTATACTAGGTTTACCACTAAAAAGTTCTCTTGTAAAATACATTATATCGATAATCAAAACGGGACTCAAAAAGATCATTATCATTAATAAAAGGTCATTCCAAGAACCAATTGAAGTCTGAAAATATGGATATGATTCTACAAATGCAAATATAACGGTATTAAATAGATATAGCAAGACTAAAGCCGTTATGAAAACAAAATTTAACAGAATTATAACCCAATTATTTAGTTTCATTAGTAAAAGTGGATTTGAGGCAAAAAAAATCAAAAAAGCAATATTTACTAAGACTAATATTATTAGAATCAAACTATAATTACCTTCTACTAATCTTGCGATCACAGTAGGACTGCAAAATAAAAAATATATTAGAGTTAAAACACTCATCAACCCAAAACTTAACCCTAATACTTTCCATTTGCTGGCTGGACGTTCATAGACATCTGTCGCAATTTTATCTTTCTCGCTCTCGTATTCGAGGGTTGGTGAGAAGGGAAGCATTAATCCAACTAACACAGCTAACACCCAACCAATCCACATAAACCATCCAGAAGTTGAAATATCTACAGAACTACCAAGAGTTCTTAACAATAGTGATAATAGAAGCGCGATCCCAAAAGAAAATCCTAGGATAAAACTATTTTTATCTATATTACTTTTTGATTTTTTATTTAAGTATATAGGGAAAAAAATCATAAAACAACCTACTCCAAGCCCTGTCATAATCATTTTAGGCTGAACGGTTAAGAAAGGATAAACTACTCTACAAACAATAATAATTTCACCAATTATTATAAAAAAGAACCTTGAAATCCCTTTTTTGAAGAATAATAATAATATTGGAGTTAACAAAAATAACACTGCTAACACATTTTCATTTATTTCAACTTCAATAAGATTTAAAGCATAAATAGATTCGATGAAATCTGATAATAACTGGAGAAAAAATAAGAAGATGACGCTAAATAAGGTTATTTCTGAATAAAGCTTTTTAAATGTTTTTTGATAGATTTCCATAATAATGATAGATTATTTTATAAGTATATAAATCTTAAAAAAAGAATACATAACAAATATCAAAAAAATAAAGTAAAATGAGAAATAATGAGAGAAAAAATAAAACAATTAAGAGAAGAATTTAATGACCCTCACTATTTAGTTGCTACGTCAGATGATAAAAGCTTGTTTTTAAGAGAGTGGAGCCCAGCAAAACCGAGTGATATTGTAATTCTAATTTTTCATGGAATAACTGCCCATAGTGGTCCCTATGCTGAGATGGCTAAAATCTTTAATAACCATGGCTATTCTGTTCTTGGGTTAGATTTAAGAGGACATGGATTATCTGATGGGAATAGAGGAGATTATCCAAGTAAGGAGAGATTATTAAAAGACCTTGAAGAAGTAATCCAATTTGTAAAAACTAAATTTTCAAGAATAATTCTATTAGGTCACAGTTTGGGAGTTATAACTTCTTTAATCGCATCCTATGAATGGATGGATCAAATAGATGGATTAATTCTTTTGAGTGCTGGAAAGGAAGTACGACCTGGAGTTTATAAAAAGATTTCATTAATGAAAAAATTAAAAATTGTTTTCAGTTCCCTTTTAAATCCCAACAAACCTGTTATTCACTATTATAGAGAAGGTATGCTAGGACTTGATGACCCGCTTTTTAATTTCAATTACACTTTCCGCTTCATGCGAATATTTGATGCAAAAAAATTGGAGCTTTCTAAAAAAATCCATCTTCCTATAATTCATGGTATTGGGGAAAATGATGAATTATTTTCAATCGAATCTGCTCAAGAATTGTTTAATCAAATTACAACGGATGATAAAGTATTTTTTATAATGAAAGGAGCAAAACATGCTCTTGGATTTAGTGAAAAGTCTTTAGATGATCTGATAAATTGGATGAAAATTAAATTTAAACTCTAAATTAATAATTATAATTATTAATTAAGACGAGTAAGAAAAATGAGTGATCTATTAAATATTTCGATAATTGGTGCGGGATTTACAGGTAAACAAATCGCGGAATGGACGCTACTTCATAATTTTAAAGTGTATATTTATGACGTAAAACAAGAAATTTTGGAAGATACTGAGAAATTTATAACTGGAAGCTTGAAAAGGAAAAAGAAGATGGAGTTAATTAATAATGTTATATACACTTCAGATTTATCCTTGGCAGTAAAAAACTCAGATTTAATAATTGAAGCCGTACCAGAAGATATAGGGTTAAAAAAAAAAGTTTTCTCTCAACTTGACAAACTAGCTCCGATCAATGCAATTATCGCAACCAATAGTTCTTCCTATCCGGTATCAATTATTGAAGATGCCGTATTACGCAAAGACAAAGTATTGAACATACATTTTTATCCCCCAATTTCATTGAGACCTATGGCGGATATAATGCGAGGAACGTTAACTAGTGATGAAACCTTCCAAAAAGGTAAAGAATGGATTGAAATGATCGGATGTGCTCCATTAGTAGTAAAAAAAGAATGTCGAGGATTTGTCTTTAATAGAATATGGAGAGCAGTAAAAAAGGAATGCATAGAAATGTGGGCAGGTGATTATGCGGATATCGAAGATATTGATACGGCTTGGAAGATATTTACAGGAATGAAAATGGGACCGTTTGTGTTGATGGATGCAATAGGATTAGATACGGTACTGGCCGTTGAGCAATCTTATTATCAAGAAACAAAGGATTTACGAGATAAACCACCTAAAGCTTTTGAAGAAATGGTTATGAGAGGAGAAATTGGAATGAAAACGGGAAAAGGTTTTTATCAATGGAAAAAATCTTGAATCTGCATTTTTTAGCTTAAAATGTTTACGATTATGCGTTTAAGAATAGAACCATTATCCATAGAAGAATGAAACTAATTATCATAGATAGATTAACGAGCATTGTTATTAATTTTTGTTCGTAATTGAATTCGACAGAAAATGGAATAACTGCTAATCCTACGGGAAGTATTAGGGATAATGTGATCATGATCCGAAAAAGAAAACTAAATTGTTCCTGCGGGAAAAAGGTAAAAATGAAGAAACCAGCAATTAAACCCATTCCGTATCTCAAGACTAATATTTTTAAAATGTTTAACCATTCATTTTTATCAAATTTGAAATTTAAAAAAACTCCAAGCAATAACAAAACTAAAGCGGAGTTAGCCCTAGCAAGAAGGTCAATTAAGTCCGTTAATAAAGTAGGAATCACTAAATTCGTAAAATTTATCGTCAAAGCAACTATGTAGCTTATTAAAGGGGTAGACCTTATCAATCGGTTAAATATATATCTTAAATTAATAGTTCTCTGTTCTTCCTGATTTTTTGGAGAGTATATTGAACCTATAAGATAACATAAAACGAAAATACTAAAAGCATTTCCTGCGTCGATTAAGGCAATATAAGGCATACCCGCATCTCCCCATATTCCCTCAACTAAGGGAAAACTGAAATTAGCAATATTAAAACCTACCATTGTCATAATTAAAGCCCCCTTTAAATTTCTAGGATATTTTCTAAACGATAAGAATCCTAATAAAGCCATGAAAGTACTGAATATGATACTTATTAATGGTAATAAAATGTATGAAATGTTGATATCAACCGAACTAGTGAATTTTAAGATAGTAGCTGGTAATGTGATGTTGAAAATTAATTTGGATATTACAAAGCCATTCTCTTCTTTTAATACCTTTACCCTTTTTAAAATGTATCCGATTCCAATTATTACTAGTGTTATAATAAAAGTTGTATTTACATCTGACACAGTTTTAAGCTCAAGATATCCTAATTAAAATATATAAATTAATTAATCAATGATTTTAGTAGTTATCTTTTTCAAATGTGCTATATATATTAAAATTACATTTCTAACCCAAAATAAATTTATATAAGGTTATTAATTTTGAAACCAGATCTACTTTCGGATAATAAGGTTATAATTACTGCAGCTATTACGGGCGGTATTCATGGAAAGTGGGCGAATCCTTCCTTACCTATTACAGCTGAAGAACAAGCTCAAGCAGCTCTTGAATGCTACGAAGCGGGCGCTTCAATAGTTCATATTCACGTTAGAGGAGATGATGGCCAAAATACACCTGATTTGAAATATTATAATAAAACTATTAAATTTATAGGAGAGAATTGCCCTATTATAAGACAAATAGGGAATGGTATCGGAGCACGCCTAGAAGAACATCATTTTACTACAAAATCGGGCAAAAAAAGAGTTACCACTGAGATCGTTCAGCCAACTCTCGAGCAGAGATTGAACTTATTAGAAATTGAACCTTCACCTGAAATGCATACCATTAATGCAGGTACATTTGAATTTAGAACACCATATGGAGGGTCCATTTTTCAAAATCCAATGGATTTTAATCGTACATATATCAAACGATGTAAAAAGAAGGGATTTGGCATTGAAATCGAGGTGTATGATTCAAGTCACATTTCCAATATTTTAGATTTTGTAGACACTGGATTACTCGAATCACCATTACATTTTAGTTTGGTACTGGGCATTAAAGGAGGTGCTCCTGCCACTCCTGAAAATCTTTTACAAATGGTTCATCAACTTCCAGAAGGTTCAACATGGCAAGTTGTAACTGTTGGAAAATATCACTTTCGAACAAATGCAATAGCGATGGCAATGGGGGGTAATGTAAGAACAGGGCTCGAAGATACAATTTATTATGGAAAGGGAGAGCTTGCACAAAGTAATGCACAATTAGTTAAAAGAATAGTTAAAATTGCGAAGGAATTAGGTAGAGAAATAGCTACTGTAGATGAAGCTAAGCAAATTCTAAATTTAAATCCCTAACTGATTATAAATTTAATTAATATCATTTTTTCTTTAAATTGGTTATAAAAATTAATAGATAGTCTTTTTAATAGACTCTATTTTAATCTATAAATTTATTAACAATTCCCAAAATGAATCAAAACATTTATTAAGTGAAATACCATCATTTTAGATAGAAATTAAATTATATTCAAAGAGGGCAAAATAAATGTATCGAAAGAATCTAACTTGGTTCGGATTTAATATTACCCAAAAACAAGCAGTTCAAATCTTTACTTTATCACTTATTGGGATTGTGTTTTCTCTATTTATACTATCAACCTTTGTTGTATCATATTTAACAAGTTTTATGTACTACAATCCAGAATATTATCCTGAAAACTATTTAGTGCAAATGATATTGAGTATGAGCCCTTTCTTGATTCTCTTATTGAGCGTTTTTTTATTAAGTTGCTACTCAGCAGCACGTTGCAGAAAAATAGCAAAATATTATTCTTATCATATGTTTAACCCCCCTAAATCAGAAAATGTTCCCCAATATTGTCAAAATGCGGGCCATAATTTTTGTAAAAATTGTGGAGAACAATTTTAAATTTGCAATATTTTTCTTTTGTTTCCAGGTTAAAAATAAATAAAAAGAAAATTTGATTTATGATTAGATTAATTCTGGGTGCTTTTTAAGCTCCTCTCTCATTTTTTCTAATTTTTCCCCATGTAAGTCATAAAATTTGAAGATTAAGATCGATATCAGAAGTGCTATTGCTGGAAATACAAACATCAATGATTTCAACGCAAGTTCGATTAACAGTGGATCTGAAGGAATAGGTGTGTATTCACTCCAACCAGTTCCTGCAAATAAGGGGGCTATTGTCGTAATCCCAAGGATCATTGAAAATCGATGGATAAAAGCATTTACTCCATAATAACTTGCGGCTCTCTTTATTCCAAATTTAAGAGCATCTTCGTCAATAACATCGCCATGTATTAAATCTACAAAAAAGAGTGCTGCAGACAATCCGAAACCAATTGTTCCGAATATCACAAACGATAATATTCTACTTATTTCGTTATTAGACAAAAATATTAATGGAAATAGGGTTATAATCCATATTCCCATCCCAAGCATTATTCCTTTACGAGTGCCAATCTTATGTCTAATCTTAGCTTGAATAGGCATAAAGATAGCTGCGAATAAAAGTGCTACCATCAGAGTAACTCCAATTAAAAAAGCACCCTCCTCTCTACCAAGCACATATACTGAATAAAGAGGAAAGCTTGTTAGCAATATGTTAAAACAATACCAAATAAGCATGTTTCCAAATGTAAATTTAATAAAGGTTTTATTAGAAAAAGTTATTTTTAAGGATTCAAAGAAACCAGGTCGCTTTTCAAAATCGCTAACATCCTCCTCTTTTTCTTTTACACCAAAAAAAATGAATAATATTGCCATCACTAAGATAATTATTGCCATAATTAAACCCGAAATAATGTACTGAGATCGGATTAAAGCCACTTCTGCTGCATAACCAGGATCAGATTCAGGTAATGTTGGAACTATAGAGGATAAAACAATAGTCGGTATGAGTGATGCTAATATTACCGCAATTAGAGTAAAAATTTTTATAAACACATTTACCTCTCCCCTTTGTTTTTCGGTTGGAAACATTTCAGGAAATATAGCATTGGTATTGACTGAGAACATGGTATAAAAGAGCTCAAAAGTAAAAATTATAAAAATAAAATACCAAAACTCGAAATTGGTTGGTACAGTAAAGAGAAATATCATTATTAACGCTAATGGAATAAAAGAAATAATTAAGTAAAACTTACGCTTCCCTAATTTTCCTTTTTGTTTAGTTTTTTCACTTAATGCTCCTAAAAGGGGGTCATTAAACATGTTCCATATACCCCATAAAACAAATCCTAGCCACATTTGAAATGCATCTAGACCTACAACAGCGAAATAAAAAGTAAACACATAGATTGTAAACGCTTGATAGGTTAATTGATCTGGAAAGGCACTAGTAGCAAATAACACTCTCTCCTTTAAGGGAATTTTCCTTTCACTCATAGTAAATCTCTTTTTTTTTTTTAATTATTGCAGATAATTGTATTAGATTTTGATCTTTTTAAAACTATAGTAAAACTAAACCAAATACTATTAATAGATTTACCATTTATCTATTCAGACTAAGATTTATATTTAAAAAACTAAATTTTGATAAAAAACACTTAATTTGACATTAAAATGACGGATTTAAAATTTGAAGTAACCTATTTTGAAAAAGCTGGACCTCATAATTTAGATAAAGCTCTAGAAATTGCTAAAAAATATGCAGAACAACTTCAGATTAAAGATATTGTTATTGCGAGTACTACAGGTACAACAGCAGAAAAAGCGGCAGAAATTTTCGATAGTAAGGATTTTAATCTCATGGTTGTAACTCATGCCTATTATTTCGTTAATAATTCTATTAGACAAGAATTTCCAAAGGATAAAATGGATGATTTAAAAACTAGAGGCTTGAAATTCCATGTAGGAACTCATGCGATGAGCGGTATCGAAAGAGGAATTAGAATAAAAAATGAAGCTTGGATATTTGTGGATTTGCTCGCTAAGATGCTTGGATGGCAATTTAGTCAAGGTGTCAAGGTATGTATTGAGATAAGTAGCACTATATGTGATGCAGGCCTTATCGAAGACTTGAATAGAGATATAATTGCTGTAGCAGGTACTGGGAGGGGTGCTGACACCGTATGTTTGATTAAACCAGCCCCAACGAGTGACTTTAAAAACCTAAGAGTAAAAGCGATTTTAGCAAAACCGTTATAATATACTAAAAAAAATTAAAATTAGATAATAGATAACTTTCTTCCAACTTTTTCTATTGCCCTTAAAGCAGTATTTAAATCTTCTTTTGTAAGTAACGCGTTCATCTGAACTCTGATTCGGGACAATTCTCTTGCTACCATTGGAAATACTATTGGTGTACCATATACATTTTCTTCTTCAAACAAAATTCTAGCAAGCTCTTGAGCCTTTCCAGGATCTCCAATGATTAATGGGATTATGGGCGTTTGGGAATTTCCAGTATTATATCCCATGTTTTGAACTTCTTTTTTAAAATAATTTGTGTTGTCCCAGAGTCGTTTAACATGTTCCGGTTCATTTTCAACCACTTCAATCGATGCAATATTGGCAGCGAGAACACCCGGGGGATGAGCAGTACTTAATAAATAAGTTCTACTTTTATTTGCACAAAATTCAATTAAATCCTTCGAACCAGCGACGGTTCCTCCAAAAACTCCGAAACCTTTACTCATAGAACCACCTTCTACATGCACCTTTCCTTGCAATTTGAAATGTGCAACAATTCCTCGGCCTTCTCCTAAAACACCCTCACCATGACAGTCATCGACAAAAATCATAGCCCCAAACTCCTCAGATACTTTCGCAATTTTATCCAAGGGAGCTATATCTCCATCCATTGAAAATACTCCATCAGTAATGATACAAATTCTTCTTGGTGCTTCTTTGTCTGCTTCTCTTAATTGCCGTTCCAAATCAGCTACATTATTATGTTTATAAATTATTCTTTTTGCCCCTGATAATCGTACTCCATCTATAATAGAGCCATGATTCAATTCGTCCGAAACAACTATATCTTGTTTTCCTACTAACATTGGAATTAAACCAGAATTTACAGCAAAGCCAGTTTGGCATAATAATGAAGCTTCTACTTCTTTAAACTTAGCAAATTTTTCTTGAAATTCTTTAGTTAAATTAAAAGAACCAGCAATAACTGGTACAGCTCCCGCACCCGCACCATACTTTTTAGTGGCATCAATAGATGCTTGGATTATTTTTGGATGCGTTGCAAGCCCTAGATAATTATTAGTGTTTAACATCAACACTTTTTTACCATCAACAATTGAATGTGGTTTAGAGGAATCTTCTAAATATCTTATAATCCATTCAAGGTTATTTTTTCTTAACTCTGTCATATCTTCTTTTAAAAACGCAACAGGGTCTCGTTTCATTAAATCACCAAAATTGTTTTGTAAGATCTACATAGATTATATTTTTAGTTTATTTTGAAAACTATATTAGTTTTTCTTAAAAAAAATAAAGAATAAAAATTTAAATCGGATAAATAAACCTTTTTTTATAAAGTAAATTATGAACTATACTAAATATCTAAATTAAATAGTGTTGAATAAAATGAGAAGAATTCTTGTTATTGGTGCAGCTGGGCAAATAGGAAGTGAATTAGTACCTGCATTAAGAAAGAAGTATGGTAATGAAAATGTAATTGCCACGGGAAGAAAAACACCCCTACCGGATGTTATAAAAGAAACTGGTCCTGTTATTTATTTAGATGCGATTGACAAAGAAAGATTAGCTCAAGCACTATTTGAGTACGATATCAATACTATCTTTCATATGGCTTCAATTTTGTCCGCAACTGGAGAAAAGATGCCACAAATAGCTTGGGATATTAACATTAATGGGTTAATAAATGTTCTAGAGGCTGGAAGAAGTTACAATGTGGATAGAATCATTTGGCCTAGCTCTATAGCAGCTTTTGGTCCCACAACACCCCGAGATAATACTCCAAATACCACCATTCTTCAACCTACAACTATTTATGGGATTAGCAAGGTAGCAGGTGAATTACTTGCTGAATATTATTATAAAAAGTATAAGTTAGATGTAAGATCAATGCGATTGCCTGGGATAATTAGTAGTGAAACTTTGCCAGGCGGTGGTACTACAGATTATGCTGTGGAAATATTTTATGAAGCTATAAAACATAAGAATTATACCTGTTTTCTAAGGGAAGATACAATTTTACCAATGATGTATCAACCCGATTGCCTAAAATGTATGATAGACTTATTAGAAGCGGATAACTCTAGATTAAAGCGACGTGTGTATAACGTTACAGGAATGAGTTTTTCAGCTGGTGAAATAGCTTCTGAGATAAAAAAGTATATTCCTGAGTTTTCAATTGAATATAAACCCGATTTTAGACAAGAAATCGCTGATTCTTGGCCTCGTTCCATCGATGATTCACTAGCTCGTCAAGAATGGGATTGGAATCCAAGTTACGACTTAATTTCGATGACTAAAGATATGATACAAACCCTAAGTAAAAGGTTAAAATAATAAGTCTAAACTTTCATCTCATAGAAAAATCTTTGGATTACTTTTCAAAATAATAATAAAAGGGAAAGATTAGATAATCATTACTTTTTTAATTTTAATCCCGCACTATAAGTTGAAATTATAAGTTTCTTATTAATTAATGTATCTAAAGCCTTTAAAACAGCATCCTCGTCTTTTTCTTGAATTAAATCAAGTGGATTTTGTAAATTAAATTCTTTCTTTTCTTTTGTTATCGATACTATAACATTGAAGAGCCGCCTTTCCATCTTTGATAATTCACCCGAATTTAGTATTTCGTCAACATATCTTTTGTCTTCGGTAATGATAAAAGTTCCAATATAATGAACAAACAAAAATTGATTTATTAAATATTCTATTTCAGATCTTATAGAACTTATATCTCCCGTGAATTTAGCGAACTCTTCTGAGTACTGAGAATTTAAAGCTAAAGTTAAGAAATATAATTGTTTCTTTAATCTCTCAGAACTTTTCTCCCTTAAAAAGATTAAGACTCGAAGGTTTCCATAATCACATACAAGTAATTGAAATATATTAAAGTCTAATTCTATTGTATATCTAGTGTATTCATTACGAGTTTTAAGTTTTTTATATTTAGTGAACTCTCGTTGAATTAATACCTCACTAAAATTGGTGATTGCTTGAATGAAGCCTGACACCAGAAAAGAATCATCATCACTTTCAAATATACGTATTTCTTGAGTATAGATTGGCAAACCACTATTTTTTTGGATTAACATAAATGCTTGGATATTTTTAACATCTTTGTATACTTGTATTTTATCCTTTAATTCTGCTTCCTTCTTTCTTTTTCGTGGGAGGAGTACATAAGTCCTGAGACTAAACATTCCTAATGTACCAATGGCAACTGCTAATGAACCTATAAGGATCCACATTAAGTAATTAGGCGTTTCTGCT
>RDOE01000078.1 GCA_011364975.1 Promethearchaeota archaeon
GGTGTTTATTAAATAATCTTTAAAATCTGTAACAATTTCAATAACTTCACTCTGTTTATAAAACTTTTTAATAATAAGTCCATTTTTCTCCAATGTATATTCGGAGTAATACCAATAAAAGATTACACTAATGACCAGAATTAGAAAGTTATTTACCAAATTAATCTGATTTCTATCTGTATATGTACCAATCATCGACCCCGCTCCGGTAATCATCACAACCTGGCCTTCGAAGTAGATTATAGTAAACGCATAAAGGAAAAAAGCTAAATTATTTGGATTGAATAGGCGTATCTTATAGACCTTACTTCCTAAACCTCTTAAAACCATAATTGCTGTGAAAATCATTAAAAGTATGTCAATAAATACTCGAAATGCATCAATTCCCACTACAGTAGACGCACTTCTAAAAGAATTAATAAAACTAAATGATCTATACCAAATAATTAACCAAATGAAGAAGTAAAATGCTGAGGAGAAAAGATTATATGATTTATTTTTTTTGCTTTCTAAAAAAAGATGAATTAAACGATAAGATGTTAATAGTATAAGCAAATACATAGCAATATTCCAACCATTAAACCAGACTAAACTGGTATTATCTGGAGAAAAGTAATCGTAAAACGCAAAATAGGTCCCTACTTGTATTACAACCGGAAAGATTAAGGCAATTACTAAAAATAAAGTGCTAAATATTTGATTCCTTTCGGATTCTTCCTTAGGTTCTATAAATTTATCGTTAAACTTCATAGAAAGATTCTCAAACGGTTTTCTTAAGAAAAAAATCTGTGATAAGTTCCATCCAAAATAAATAATGATGTAAAAACTAGGAAGAATGAAATCCCATCCTATAAATTGAATTGGTAGTTGATTTGATTGACCAAATAAGAAATATAATAAGATAATAATGAAGCTAATTCCTAATGAGCCAACAAAATATATTACTTTATATTTATTAAGGGGTTTTGTGAAAAGTTGAGGCTCTAATTTAGAAAAAGTACCTAATAGCATTAGAATTATAAAACTTAACGAAAATGTAGTAGCTAAAAATAATCCAGCATCTCCTATGTTAACAATTGGCACAAAACTAAAGGATAGGAGAACTATTAATTCTATGATAAAAACAATTGTATATACTATATGACTTGGACTGAAAATTTTATGAAAATATTCTTCTAATTTCTGCTTAATTGCTAATTTTTTATTTTGAATTTCCATAATTTTCTTATTAAATTATAACTCAAATAAACTTTTTGCTTAATTGTACAATGTTAGATTTATGAATTTAGAGACTTTATTAGAAAAAACAACATAGATTTAAATAAATAAATTATTCATATTTTCTTATTAAATCCAATTTAATAATAAAAGAAAAGTTTTAAAAATGAATACAATAAAAAAAAAAGCAGTTATTATACTTTCTATTTTTTGCTTTCTCCTACTCTCTAACTTTGGTTTAGTATTATATAAAGTAGATTCTGCTAATACTATTGATTTATCAAAAAGATTAACCGGAATGAAAACATCAGCAACTTATAATATTACTATAGATATTGATGATACTGATCCAACAAAAAATTGGGAAACTAGGAAAGCTGAAGGTGTTTGTACGGGTTCAGGGACTTCAATTAATCCTTATATTATCAGCAATCATCTCTTTAATATCACCGCAGGAGGAAATTGCTTAGTGATTTCAAACTCTCGTAAATTCTTTAGAGTTTTAGATTGCGACTTTATTACTACAGGACTTTCTGTAGCAATATATTTACAAAATGCTACAAATGGATTAGTAGAAGGTAATCATATACTAAATATCTTTGCAGGTATGGCCATTGATAATTGTAGCAAGATTACATTTACTGATAATAATGTTACCTTATGTGGTATTGGTATAAGTGTGGCTGATTCAGATTCTCTAGATTTTAACTTAAACATTATAGATCAAACAGTAATTACTTTTGGAATTGATATTGATAATTGCGAAGAATGTACGTTTACTCAAAATACTGTTAGTGAAGGTGCAAGTGCAGGAATATACCTTGAAGGAAGTAATCAAATTACTTTCAATGGTAATATAATATTTAATAATACTAATGGAATTTATAATCAGAATTCAAACTATACTGTGATAAACGGAAATACAGTTGGTCCAAATGATAATAATGGAATACATATCTATCAAAGCTATCATGGACAAATTAGTAGCAATACTGTAGATCTTAACGCCAATAATGGTATTGAATTACAAGAAAGTCATTTTTTCACTATCTCATCTAATTCTGCTAATAATAATACGTGGTGGGGTATTTATCTTCAATCATCAAGCCAATATAACAAAATCTCTCATAATGATCTTAATTTTAATGATGATGATGGGATTCATGGTACCTCATCTGAAAATAATGAATTCATTGATAATACTTGTAATAATAATGATGGAAATGGTATTTATTTATCATCATGTGATTATTCTACAATTTCTGATAATATATGTAATAATAACAATGAAGAAGGCATCTACACAACTGGTTCTGATCATTCTCTAATATCCAATAATATTGCGTTTAATAATACTCTTAATGGTATCCGTCTTAATTCTCAATTTAACTTAACGATTTTAAATAACCAAGCTTATCATAACTATCAGAATGGAATAAGGCTCTATAGTGTTGATCAATCAATTGTAGAAGGTAACAATGCTCATCATAACAGCTGGGATGGCTTAAGGATTAGAAACGGTTGCCAACAAAATATTATCAAAGAAAATTTAGCTCGCTATAACAATTTAAGCGGAATTTACTTATACAGTACTGCTGACAACAATCTACTTTATAAAAATACAGCATCCTATAATATTGAGCATGGAATCTATTTATCGAGTGCTGATAACAATGTTATTACCTCAAATATCGCTAATTCCAACACATTAAATGGAATACATCTTTTAAATAGCGTTGGTAATTCCATAATGAGTAATACCGCTAATAACAATAACAACGGAACATATCTGGATACAAGTAATAATAATATTATTTTCGGGAATAATTTAATTAATAACGATGTTTGTTATAATGAAACAGGCAGCACTGGAAACGTTTTCGAAGATAATATATGCTCTGCAGCAGGAGTTCCTACAGCACCCTTAGATCCATTTATTCTAGGATTGATTATTGGATTAATCATCGGTTTAGGGGCATTAGCAGCTGTTTTAGTTATATTCTTCCTTCGTGGAAGAAAAAAGTAATTTTTTTTTTAATTTTTTTATTTTTAGTATAGTAAAACCTTATGGATTTGTATAATTACATAAAATTCTTGCTATAATTCAATTTGGAGTAAGATCGCTTTTTTTTATATGAAAAAAATTTAAGTTTGAGTTAAATTTGCCTTGGAGAGGATTAATGGAAATAAATGAAAAGCCAAATATTGAGTATGATGCACCAAAACTAAATAAAAAAATTGATAATTTCGCTATAGACTAATTTCTCAAATCTTGTAAAGTATATTAAATATATATTCTTTCCTTGATTATAATTTAATACTTTAGACATTTTAGTCAACAAGCAAGATAATATTAAATAACTGAATCAAGGTTAGATCTATACTCTTACAAAAAAAGTGTTACTTTATGAATACGAAAAAAAAAAACAGTTTTTACAAAGTTACAATATTATTAGTAATTATTGCTGGCTTTACAGCGTTCTCGATGAATTTGATTACAGTTACACCAGCCATACAGCAAAAAAATTTGAATAATCCCGAATCATCGCAATATATTCCTTCAGAAATTAGAGTAGCAATATATAATGAGCCTAATGTAACTAGACCTTCCTACACTGCTATAGGCATACTAACTAATAATTATAGTCTTATTGAATTAGCCTTGAATGGGGCAGGCTATCAAGTGTCTACTATCACCACCGAGCAAATTTACAACCATGAACTATTAACCTCCAATTATGATGTTTTCATCATGGCAGATAACCTTCCAAAAGTGAACATCACTAATCAGGTAAAAGAATTTTGGCTTGGTGGAGGAGGACTCTTGACTTTTGATAGTGTAGCAGCCTATTTATGTTGGTCGGGTATCCTCTTTCCAGAATCAGAGGGTAGTGATGGTTTTTCCGTGTATTGGAATAACCAAGCTCAAACATCAGCTAATATTAGTTTAAGACATCCTGTAACAAGAGGATATGATATAGGAGATACATTCACTTTTGGATCCAGTTATTCATGGTCCACTTTTGATTGGACTGCTTTAATGGGCTCATCGATTGCAAGCGATCTCTATCGCTTAGCTAATCAACCTGGAGATTTGAATGATGTTACCGTTCTTGGGTATGATCCTTCAGATAGAGGTGGAAAACTTGTACATATTTTAACTACAGATGAACTCGATGCTGATAATCTTTTAATTAACGCCGTTGCTTGGTTATGTCCTCAACCAAAAGGTAAAATTCTTTTTGATTTAAGTCATTCTTCTCGATTAGGCGTAGATAGCTGGGATGATCTCACAGCATACCCTGGTTATTACAAAACTTGGAGAAATTCTCTTGTTAGTAGAGGTTTTTTATTCGATAAGTTATACCCCTCATCAACAGAAAATTTCAGTTCATCTCGTCTTAATCCATATGATATGCTTATAATTGTAAGTCCCGATTTGAACTATAGTTCTAACGATCGGACTGCACTTACAAATTGGATTAATAATGGAGGAAGCTTAGTTGTCTTAGGAGATAATCCGTTTCTCTCAGATTTTGCAATAACCAACGCTCGTATAAATTATTTATTGGATTCCTTTGATATTCGTTTAAATACGACGGTAGGCATAAGTGGAACCCAGGACCTTAGCTCAGAAGAGCATCCAACAACAGAAGGATGTTCAATAGTTACTGCATATTCAGCAGGAACGGTTAACATATCAGGAGATGCTTTTGAAATATGGGGATATAGCACTAATGTCATAATAGCAGGCCAAGAATTAGGATCAGGACGATTGATGGTTATTGGTGATATGAATTGGTGTGCAGAAGGAAATATCGGAACGAATGATAATGAACAATTCGCAATTAATCTAGCGAATTGGTTGATTTCCTGGAATGCTGACATTTTAATATATACAGATGATCCATTTAGTGCAAATTTCTATAAATCACCTTTATGCCGAGCGTTAAATTCATTAAAAATCAACTTTTATCTGACATTTTCTTCCAGCTATTTCAATTATTCGCTCACCAATGGTTCATGGGAACTTTTAATAATTAATTTAGTGAATTATGGATTTGCTAATAGTATTTTGGATAATATTAAAAATTTTGTGGATACAGGAGGATACTTATTAATGTCCTCTTATGTGGTGTCTAGTAATCCTACTCATGAATTATGGGCTACGCTAGGTTTTGCTTACGCCTCAAATATGCCAGATAATGAACCTTTTTACATCTGGGATGATACACATACTATATTTAATAAACCGTTTGATTATGATGCAACATTATTTCAACCATTCATTTTCTATAGTGATGATGGAGATCTATTAACTGTATACGATAATGCTACGGCTTTAGCAGGCTATACGGCATCTGAAGCAGAGGGTAATGCAACTATCATTTTAAGAAATGATAAGCACACTCTTTACAACGGATACATAATTGATGAACTGAGCGGAGATAATGATTTTAATGGTTTTGAGGATAGGCTTGAACTTTGGACAAATGAAATATTATTTATGCTTGATCAAGCGGGATTATTACCGGATGGTCAACCAGCAGCAGGTATTCCTGGATATGAGTTAATTACGATGCTAAGTGTTTTTGGAATAGTTACATGCTTCTTAATCATAACCAAACGCAAAAAAAATTAAATTTTCTTTTTTTTTTTAATTTCTTATTCTAATATTAATTTAGATTGATATTTTAAGCTCTTAATAAATATATAATCAAATTATACATTCTTTATATCCTTCCGATAACTCCTACATAGATAGTAGTTTCATTATAACCATCTATATCTAATAATTTATTTAACTCATCATCATAAATTGCACCTATTGTACATGCCCCTAAATCTAGTGCTTCAGCAACTAAGTAAAAGTTTTGACCTATATGCCCTGCATCCAAATAAATATATCTATAGCATCGCTGTAAATATTTCCATTTTGAACGGCTAATCACAGCAGTCCATATAAAATTAATCGCGGATATATATACCATTGTCTGACCCAAACACCCCTCAGTTACTTCTTGTCTAAAATCTCCAAGTTTCAACAATTCTAAAGAATGGTCCGGTATATTATAGTGATACAATCCAGGATCTAATTCTTCTACATTATTGATCACAGGGTAAATTTCAATTGGATATAAACCTCCAGCAGATGGAACTGTACGAAAAGCGAATTGGGGATATTTTCGTGTTAATCCATTCATTCCAAATAATAATAAACTTAACTCCATCATGGACAAGGGCTCATTCTTAAATCTTCTGGTTGAATGTCTGGTTTGTATTGTTTTCCAAAAACTTATTGAATTAGTAAATTTGGGAGTTGGTAAAGAAATATTTTTAACCACATTGGAGTAAATTTTATAGGTTTTAGGTTTCCTTGCCCAGTCCAAATAATGCTGCGGAAGCTTACCTCTTATATATTTTGACTTTTGCTGGAAATTGTCTCCATAATAGTTAATTTCTTTTTCCATAAGTGCAATTGATATCTCGAAACATAAAAACTTTAAAATAATAATTCAAAAGGCAATTAATTTTATTTCAATTTATTCTTATTCCTTGATTTTCAAGAGATTCTTGGACTTTGGGAATATTAACAGCTCGACATATTGTATTCTCTTTAATCGAGGTTGCTGCAGCTATGCCCGCACCTTGTCCAGTGGCTATACAACAAACCATCTGACGAGTAGCGGCATGAGATAACTTATCTCCTGCAACAGATCGACCTACTACAAGAAGATTTTCAACTTTTTTAGGGAGAATTATTCCATAGGGAATTTGAAAGTATCTACCTGTCGTAGGCATAATTACTGTACCGTATGCATCTAAAAATTCAGGACATACTCCTATAGAATCTTCAAAGCGAGCTTGGTTTTTAACATCAAATTCAGTTATATTGTATTCACCAATTATTTTTCGGGATTCGCGAATACCTAATGATGAACTTATATTCTTTAGCCTTGATTTTTCAAAACCGGGAATTTTTTTTCTTAATGACTTAATTGTCTTTATAACTCGCCTTCTACCTTCTATTTCTGCTTTAGTTAGGTCAAGCACGTTTGTACAGTCTATTTTAGTTATATGGATACCATTAAAAGAATGAATTGTGCCTAGGTTAGCATAACTCATCCAGATCTTATTTATTGGGATTTTCTCAGGGATATTCTCTCTTTTATTGGTTCTATTTATTGGTTCTAAGAAACAAGTAAAATCATCCATATAAAAAATCTCTCCAGAGTGTTGGAAGTATGGAATGAATTGGGGTTTTTTATGCATTTTTTCTAAAAGATAAGATAAAAATTTTTCTAAATCAACACCACTACAACTAAAATTGGTCGTTACTGCCATTAATTTCTCTCTTTCATCATTTCTATATGGTACTCCCGCATGATATGCAATATCTGCATCTCCCGTTGCATCAATAACTCGTTTAGCCATGATCGCTTGCCTTCCCGATTTACTTTCAGTTATAATCCCTTTAATAGTGTTTCCATCCATTATAGTATCAACTGCTTGACAATGTAGTAAAGGGGTGACCCCAGCTTCTTGTATTAATTCATCAGCTACTACTTTAAATGTTTCAGTGTCTAATATCTCATAAGTAGGTACTCCATCAACTAATAGGCCTTCATTCTCCAAGAATCTTCCTATCTCTGTTGTTATTATTTCTTTATTAAAGGTATTAATAGTTCCACTTAACTGCTTTGCCTTAAGTTCAAACTCCTTGATAATTCCTCCACAATCTATAGTTTTTGCATAGCGATACCAACTAAGAGTACCTATCATTGTTTGAGTTATTACACCTCCAAAACAACCATAACGTTCCACTAATAGGGTATTAACTCCCTCTCTAGCAGCAGCAATAGAAGCAGCAAGACCAGCAGGTCCCCCTCCTACGACTAAGACATCTGTTTCTGTGATTATAGGTACCTTTTTTGGTGGTTCTATTATATAGATAATATTTCACCTTCATATTCATAAGAATAGAAAAAATATATGCTAATCCTATTTTGTTTCATAATCATAGTTTTAATATATTTGTTATTAACTCTATAAAATTCATTAGTTAGTAGATAAATATAATTATAGGTAATATTAACCCAAAATATCTAAAAGCATTAATGGGACATCAAAAATTCTCTCAATAATCGAAACATTTTTCCTTATTATAATATACTTTTAAATATCTCACGTTTCTTAAGCATATATTTTATTTGTTCTTTCAACGGGGCTAAATTTGCTAATTCTACTATACTTTTATCTGAATCCTTTAAATATGACCATTTATTCTTTTGCGTTAAAATATTTTTCTGTTCTATTGATAATCTCTCAATTAATTGATTCAAGCCATGTTTCTCGGCAATTTTTTGAGCATTGGTTAATGCTTCTTGAGCTTTAATCAAATCTAAAGTTATTAGATCAAGTTTTATTTCTAATAAATAAGATTCAACCAATAGCCAGTGCGATTTTTGATTAATAGCATAATCTAAGATTTGATTAATATATAAGCGTATCTGATCTAACAATTCCAAATTATTAGTATTTTGTAATTCGACTAGTAATATATCACAAAGATTAAGTAAAGCTCTGATTGATGTTTCAAAAAGAAAGGGAATTTTTTTTCGCACTATTTCCTTAAATAATTCGCTAGCTTTAATTTGATCACTTTTCAGTGAACTTGATTTCAAGATTAAAGCCTTATTGTAAAGATAAATAAGATTTACATTTTCATTACTTTCTTGATTATTAATCTTTTCTAAATCCTGGAAATAAATCTGCGCTCGGGTAATATCATTTATTTCAATGGCAATTTGGATTGCTGTATCTAAAGTAGAGATTTTTAAGGGTTCAATGTTAATACTTTTATCTATTTCTAAAGACTTTTCTATGTACTCTAAAGCTCGTACAAAATCTCCTTTTATTTGATATAAACCACTTAAATTATTAAAAAGCCCCCCAATCACCAACCGATTTTTAATCTTTTTAAAAATTACTAAACTCTTTTCGCAATATTCTAAACTTTTGTCTATATTACCTCTATAAAAATTTATTCCACTAATAGTATTGTAACATAGCCCTACGTAGAACATATTCTTGCTCTCTATTGCAATTTTTAAACTACGCTCCACAAGTTTTAATCCACGATCAAGCTCACCATCATAAACAAGAAAACGTCCAGTACTATAAAGAGACTCTGCAAGTTCTTGCTTATTATCTACTCTCTCTCGTAGAGCTATGCTTCCTTCTAAATAATCGAAAGCTTTGATCGAATCACCTTCATGAAAGGATACTAAACCTTGACAATAGAGTAAGTGAGCCTTCTTACCTATAAGAAATGATAATGAATCTTGGGGAATTGTTTTGAATAATTTTTCTATTTCTAAAATAATTTTGATAACTTTATCATGTTTGTATTGATAAGTATAAATATGAGTGAGTAAAATTAGCGCATCTATTAACTGGAGGGTGTAATCATAAGATTTAGCTAAGTTATACATTACTTCAATTGTTTTAATTGCCTCATCATATCTTCCCTGCCAAATTAAAAGTTGTCCTTTTAAGTGATAACAGCTTAACTTATCGTAATGTTGGATTCCAATCTTCTTCTCAAAGAAATCTAATAGTTCGAGGGCTTTATCATACTCTCCCTCTTCAATGAAATTTTCTACTTGAACAAATTCTTTAGGTTTAGCGTCTCTCCTTATTTTCTTCGCCCCTATTATCATAATTAGAATGATTAAAGTAGAATATCTTTGACAATTAATATATTTTACAATTATGTTAAAGATAATATCATCAACTATTTAAATATAATAAGCATATCAAAAATGTTTCTTGCTTTTTATAAAGATAACCAAAAACTTGATTAAATTAATTTTTTTATTATTCTTCTTTTTTATACAATTTTAGTAGGGCTATTAAAGGAATTAAGGAATCAAAATAGACAAAAGCGCTGTCCGCATCTAATTTCTGTTCCATAATTAATTTTTTCAATTTTAATATATACTCTAAACGTAGATCATAAAATTGCTTAAACCGTTTTTTATCTAAAAACACAAAATTGAATTCTGGTTCATTTATTCCTGATAAAAACTCTTTATAGATCTCTTTAGCTTTTTCAATATCTTCCAAGTGGTCATCAAGATGATTTAGTGAAGAACTCAAGTAATTCACCAACCTAATAACGTTATATATTGCACTTTTATAGGTTTGGATTTCCGAAAGTAAGAAATCATGAAGTTCATGTGGATCCGAAGGGATTTTCATAAATTCTTTTTGAATTTCTTCTTCCTTTTGAAATCTATCACTAATCCGATAGTATTTTGGAGGTATTCTTTCTCGTTCGCCTACTTTTTTTTTCCCTCGCTTAGATTCTAAAAGTCCATCACTTTCCATGGCTCTTAATATTCTAGATACTGTAGATTTGCTTTGTTTTAAATAATTACTTATCTGAGAGACATTTAATTCATGATATAAATTAAGAAACATCCAAATATCATAACGTGCTGTATGTTTAGATATTAAAGATTCCCAATTCTTTCCTAAATAAAGATTACCATAATAATTTTGTTTAATCGATAAATCCCCTGAATTAAATTCTGTTGAATCAATAATTTCTTTATTATATTTTTCTGGTTCGGCATTTTGGTTGTCTTTCATTAAATATATCAACTTAACCTTTAATATATGCTTATAAAACTAGTTATATTTTTTTTTCCTAAAATTATGCTATCTATATATAGTAATTAGTGATGGCAAAATTTAAATATGAGTGTGTCCCATTATTCATTAGTAATGGGACAGTGCCAACATACATCTCATATAGGACTGTACCATTATAATTAGAAATCTATCCAAAAAAGAGAGTCTTAATAATTTAAAATCAATAAAAATAAGAATAGGGTGAAATCTCAATGAAAAAATTAAATTCTGCAAGAACTACCCTTTTATTTGCTGCATTAGGTCTATTAGCCTTAATTTTTATTCCCCAAGCTAGCGCTGGTATTCCTCCATTTATCCCACAAGGTCAGATGGGAAATAATCTTATACTTCCTACATTTGTAGGTGAATGGTGGCCGTTTAGCACTTCAGAAAACCTCTTTTTTGCTTTCGGCTGGGCATCAACTGAAGAAGAAATTGAAAATGATTGGACTCCGAAACAGCCATGGGAAGTAAAACTCTTTATTAATAATGAGGAGATTGTATTACGAAGATACGATATCTTTGTTAAAGATGAAGATGGATTTATAAAAAACTCTGTTTGGTATTACATATTTGGTCCAGATTATTTTACACCAAATGGAGAATACCTCTTAAGATGGGAATTTTGGGTTAGGAGACCATACCAAGGAGATGGTAAGAACTATTGGAGGATATTCGTGGATTATGGAGGTTATGTTTTTGGAGTTCCCGGAACTGTGGCTTGCTTTGAATATTATTTAAATATTGTTGAATAACAATTTAATAAATTATTTAATCAATAAAATTAATTAAAAGTAGCAAAAAGTATAGTAAAAATGTTTTTAAGAAGATGAAAATTTGCTACTTATTTTTTTTTTACCTTATAAATTAGCAAGAAATACTTTCCTTCATTTTTGTTGTTTTTTATCTTTTGCTGCAATTTTTATATCATCAAATTCCTGCTCATAGAATTTAACTGGTTTTGTATAATCAATTGGAGATTCACAGATCCAACATACATTTTCCAAACCAGTCAATGCTCGAGCACAGTTGTCGCAATATATTGCACCGCAATCACATATATATGTGAACTTTAGTGCTTCTCCCCTACATACTACACAGATTTTCAACTCTTTATGAATTGCTACTTTTTCTTCAGTAATAAATGCTGGGAGAATGACCCGTTTCTCATCAAGCTCTTCAATTTGTTCATGTAACCTCGCTAATTTTATACGTTCAGCCATCGATGCGCCAGTATCTTTTAATTGCTCCCATGTGCTTGATTTTTTATGCAAAGTTGATTGCTCGATCATAATTCTCTCCACCATCTCTTTATTCCCAAACCTTTCAGCTATTTGTTTTGCCTGAGTTAAAAATCTTTTAGCCTTTAGATTATCAAAGGTTAACAAAGAAATTTTTGCTTGTAATAAGTATACTTCCGGTATAATAACGGAGGATTGTTGATGTTCTGCGAGTTCTAATAACTTCTGAATGTAGGGTTGAATCTCATTTAGTATTTCGGGATCATCAGTTAAATGAAGCTCAATCAGCAATAAATCACATAACTGAATGAGTGCTGCGATCCTGCCCTCAAACGTGGCAGAATCATCAAAAGCAACTCTTTTGAAGATATCTTCCGATTCAATTCTTTTCCTTGCTCGTAGACTCGATTTTAAAAGCAAAGCCTTATACATATCATAAATCTCATTGTATATTTTATTATTATATTTTTCTTTCAGTTCACCGAGATTTTCAAAATAAACTTGTGCTTCTTTATAGTTTCCCTTCCTAATGTAAATTTCAATCAAATTTCCTAATGGAAAGGCCAATAAGGGTTCGTAACCAACCCTTAGAGCTTCTTTAAGATATTTTATCGCGTTATCATACTCTTTCAGAGAAAAATAATTAAAACCAAGGTTATTAAGACTAGCAGAAATCAATATAATATTGTGTGTATCCTTAACAAGCTCATACGCCTTTTTATTAAATTTTAAAGAACCTTGAACATCACCATTAAAAATATTCAGATTTGCTTTTATCCTCGCTAAGAAAGATTCCCTTTCTCTTAAATCTAGTGAACAATCTTTCTTAATCTTACTTAAAAGAATCTCTGCTTGTTCAATTAAGGCTTCACTTTCATTAATCTTTCCCAGCATAGCAAGTGAACTTGCTTGAATAAGTAAAATATCATATGAGGAGATTAAATCTTCTTCCTTTTTAAATTGCTGAAATAATCCGTCAGCACAATCAATAGCTTTTAAATATTCCCCCAATTTCGAAAAGATATCCGCTTTGAGAAGCCTTATTAAAAGTGCTGCTCTATGTGAATATTTAGCTGATTTTTCTAGTTCAGAAACAATTAGGAGAGCTTCCTTTAACTGACCTTGATTTACTAAATTTTTAATTTTTTCTAAATCTTGTATTATGTAACGTTGTTCAGGTGCTTTTTGTTTATCATCTTTCACCAATTCAGGTCACTTCTTAGTTTTTGTTTTGATATTTTCTTCTCTTGCATTGTTATTTGCACCAGTTTTTACTCTCTAATATAAATTTTTAACTGGGTTTGAATGTGATCCTCTCCAGCTTTTTTGAGATTAGCATCATTAATTTAAAAAACTAAATTTTCTTCTAGAATTAATTCTTCTAGTTTCTATTGACATCTTATCTTTTTCGTATGCACGTAAAAACATTTTAAAGAAAAATGAAATTAGCAGTAATCGGATTTAAGAATATAATAAAATATATGATTAACAACTATATAAATATGATAAGCTAGAATTTAGGCTAATTATATCTATAATAAGGATAAAAAAATAAAATTAGAGTTTATAATTTTTGCTTTACTTTACAGCTTCAAAATAAATATACCACTGTTCTTCATCGTCGAGATATTCTGTCCCCAAATGTTTATGCTTTGTTTGCTTAGCTAAATCTCTAGGAACACTCTCAGATGCTGGCTTATAGTCCGTAATTACCTTTAGGACTGTCCCAGGGCGCATTTTCATTAATTCTTTTTTTGCTTTAAGTGCCGGAACAGGACAAACTAATCCACATACATTTAATTCTTGATCAAATTTCATGGTTTTATTCTCCTCAAATTAATTTTATTAATAAATATAAAAATGGTTTTTAATCACATATAATTGAAAATATTGGTTCTTCCATTTCTGGTTCTGCTTTCATCTCTAATTGCATTAATTGGACCAATCGAAGTGTTTCATACCTAACTTTTTTCGCATCAATTCCCGTTTTCTTTGCGATATTACTAATAGTAGAAGGTCCTTGAAAAGTGATATAATCTAACACAGTTTGCCTTGGAGTCTTCTCAAATGTCATCAGTTCTCTCTTTGACTTTAGATTAATGGCTATTTTAAGTTCTTCTTCATTTACTTCACCTTGATCAAATAAACCTTTTTCAATAGCATGATCAACAAGCTCTTTTCCACGCTCAGTCCATACTATCACTGTAGTATAACCCTTCTTAGAACCTACTTCGCCAGCAGTTAGATCCGAATAAATTGCTGGGAAATCTTGACAATGAGAACAGAAGTGATTACAACTTAAACATCTTCTTGCCTCTTGTAAAGCCATGTCTTCATTGAACATCTTATCAATCTCATCAAAAGACCAGTTTATTTCTTCAGTTGCTTCTTCTAATGATTCAGGTTTTAATGAATAATCTTTTGGAGGTTTCTTAGGTCCAGTGAAAAATGAATTCGCCTTTTTATATCTTCCGTCTACTAAGTTTTCACCTTTTAAATACCTTTCAATAGAGATTGCTGCCTCTTTTCCATGAGCAATTGCAGCGATAGCTACTGCTTTGGAATTATTAATGATATCTCCTCCAGCAAACACTCCGGGAATATTCGTTTCAAACGTAATTTCGTTTACTTTTATTTTGTTTCGCTCTTTTTCCAATTCATCGTTAGTTGCTGCATCTATTTGGTTAAAATCAACGGCTTGACCGACTGCTATCACTATTTTGTCTACAGGGATTTCATAATCAGAGCCTTCAACTTTATTTAATGGTCTTCTTCCATTCTCATCTG
>RDOE01000079.1:0-315 GCA_011364975.1 Promethearchaeota archaeon
AATTGTACTGTATCGTATGGGGTTAAAAAAGAACAATCAAAAGGATTTTGAGAAATATCCTTACAAAATTCTGACAGAAGATCATCGAGAAGAGATTGCTTTTCTCATGAGAATTGCCGATCCCCTTTTTTGGGGCTCTCGCAATCCAGAGGATATTTTAATTGATGACAATAATATTTGGTATGGCATAAGAGAAGAAGGTAAATTAATATGCATTAGTAGCTTATGGAAATATCATAACATAGGATATATAACGATAGTAGGGACACACAGGGATAACTGGAATAAAGGTTATGCCAGTTCATTAATCTCTTC
>RDOE01000079.1:325-14930 GCA_011364975.1 Promethearchaeota archaeon
CTTCGGCACTAAATGAACTTTTTCGCGATAAAGAACAATGTTTTATCATGGTTAGAGTTGAAAATGCTCCAGCAGTTCATACTTATAAAAAGTTAGGTTTTTCAATTTGTAATACTCACTATTCCTTTGAGAGATTATAATTATAAAAATTGTCTTGAGTTTATTAAAGGTTTTAATATGATTTAATCAATTAACGGAACTTATAATAGAAAAGAATAGGAAGTTTTTCAATATATTTCTGGAGCCTAATAAATGGATGGGTGAATCTTTAAAAAGAATATTACTTAAATTGTCTTTTTCCTTAAAATAGAAAAAAAAGTAAATAATAATATTCTAATTTTGGGAACTTTTTTACTCTGGTGGTTTGAGCCCTAATACGTCCATCGCTTCGTTTATTGAAGACAAAGTTTCTATTTGGAATTTATAATCATTTATCCCTTCAGCGAGCATTATCAATCGCTTGTTAGTCAAGGCTATATAATCTACGAGTTTCCCTTCTTTAACTTCAACGGCTGTCACGCCCTTATAACCTTCTTTAGTAGCGGCAATTGCGTTATCAAGAAGAACTTTAGATAACGATTTATCTCGGGGATACTTTTTCATTACTTCGAGGTATACTCTTCCTGCTTTTTGCGCTTGGTTATGCGGAAACCATCCCGTAATCATAACTATTACCAATTATCTCACCAAATTTAGTTTATAGAGTTATATAATTATTATGCATTGGAATTCAAAAGTAACCTAATTTCAATAAAAATTAGATTACATTATATTTTGATATTTCTGCATAAAAACTTTACTAGATCAAAATTAGAAAAACATCAAAGAAATGAAAGAAAATAGAATAACTATAATAACAATTTTGATTTAATATAATCCCCTATTTTATTTATAGCCTCTTGTCCTTCTGGAGCCCAACTAGCAAATGCTTGGAACACATGTATCATATCATCCCAGATTTTTAGAGTGATATCAATCCCCGCTTCTGTAGCTTTTTCAGCGAATCGAATCGAATCGCTTTTAAGTATTTCTGCATTTCCTGCATGGATTAGAATCGGAGGTAGACCTTCTAATTTTCCATAAAGTGGTGAAATAAGAGGATTTTTAGGATCATTATTTCCAATATAAAGTTCAGCCAAGAAATAAAGCTCAGATGGTTTTAACCAAGGATCAATCTTAGCATTCTCTTTTATAGAATTACCTGTCATTGCCAAATCGGTCCATGGTGAAAGACAAACAGCAGCAGTAGGTAGAGGGATAGATTCATCTCTCAATTTAATGAGGGTAGATAAAGCTAATCCACCACCCGCAGAATCGCCTGCAATAACGATTCTATTAGGAGGGATTTTTTCTTGTTCTAATAACCATTTATAACACAATATTGCATCATCTATAGCCGCAGGAAAAGGGTGTTCAGGTGCAAGCCGATAATCGATAAGGAGAATTCTACTTTTAGAAGCTCGAGAAATCCTCAGTGCTAAATCTTGATGGGATGTTAATGAACCTGCTACATAACCTCCACCGTGCAAATACAAAATAATATTGCTCAAATTTGACTCATGAGTAGAAATCCAATTTGCAGCAATATTATTTATCCTTATCTTTTCGATAGATACATCATCAGGAAGCTTTGCTAAAACTGCTAATTGTTCTAAACCTTCTCTGGATTGTGCTACTCTAATTCTAATATTTTTTTCACCATTTTGCTTTAAAGTTTTAATAACTGCTTGCATTCCTTTACTTACCATTTTATCTCCCCTAAAAAAAGTCTATTTATAGATATTATGAATAGATAACATAATATTATGCTTTATCTATTTAAAAACTTCTTATAATCAGAACACAATAAATATTTTGGTGCTGTATCCTCTTCAATATCTGGAAATCTACTAACTTTTTCAACAAAAAAGTTGTCACCTATATCATCATTCACTCGAGAAACTTCACCTATTAGAATCTTTCCATTCTTCTTTTTTACCCAGAATTTATGGAATAATCTTGGTGGAATAGTTATTGATTCACCAGGAGATAACTCAATAATTGCTCCAGCTGCAAGGTTTGTTAATTCACCATCAATAGAAACCGTAATCTCGGAATTAGAAAATTTATTCTCATTATTGGAATTATATAATTGAACCATTAAGCTACATCCCCCGCGATTGATAATATCTTCCATTTTATTGGAGTGAAAATGCATTGGGATTTGTTGCACTTGCTCCATTATCATGATCTTTTCGCAATAATTTTTTCCTCCTTGATTGATTGTATTTGGATTACCGTTTCGTATCGTGAAATGTATTAAACCCATTTTATAAAAATCTCCTCGTCCATAATCTGTAATATCCCAACCTAATTTAACATCGATAATTTCATTTATTTCTTCACCTTTTCCTTTCCAGTCTTCTAGGCTCCAGTAAGCAAATTTGGGCAAGTAAAATTGGTGCTTTTTTAAAAATTTAATTGCTTTAGAAATAATCGAGTTAATTTCTGAGCGTTTCATCTATTTACCTTAAATTTTAATCTGTACTCTAAAAATATAAATAGATTCATTCGATATTAGTTTTTATAGATTTTTCAATAAAGAACAAACTTTACTAATCTTATATATTAATATTAATCAAACTGGTTTTATAACATAATAATATTAAAGTAAAATGATAATAGACTTTCACTGTCACATCTTCCAAAAATACTATACTAGAGAGGAAATTGAAACTTTATTTAACAACTTTAGGGGATACGGGTTTTATGAAAGAATTTTAGAGAGCATGTCCAAATTAGAACCTATAAAAATTGATAATATTGTTGAAAGAACTATTTTTTACATAAAAAATTCGGGTATTGATAAAGTTGTTCTACTTCCTGTTAATTCAAAGGAAAATTTAATTGCTAAAGAATGGTATAATGAAGCACCGGATATCTTCATACCATTTTTTAATCCTCCTGAAAAATTACAAAATGGAGTTGATGAAATGGAAGTCATTGAAGAAGCAATTAAACTAAAAGGGTATAAAGGCTTTAAGATAATGCTTTCCTTTAGGAAAAAAAAGCTAAACGATGAACTCCTATTCCCAACCTTAGAAATTGCTACTAAATATAAAGTTCCAGTACTTATGCATAGTGGCTATCCACCCCCCGGAACTAAGAAAGGTGTTCTCACATACTCCAATCCAATTGTAATAGATGATTTTATCAATTCTTTTCCTAAGGCAAAGATTATTATCGCCCATATGGGATTTCCTTGGACAGATATTGCAATTGCTTTAGCTACGCAATATCCTAATGTCTATTTAGATATTAGTAATTTAACTTATATGATGCCAGATCATTTAAAGAGCCTCCTCATTCAGGCTAAGGAGATAATGGGGGTTGATAAAATCTTATTTGGAACAGATGGATTTCTTCCAGAAATGATTGAAATCGCAGTGAATTATTTTAAAGATGCTGAATTTCTAACAAAAGAAGAAATTAATAAAATTCTGGGATTGAATGCTCAGAAACTATTGAATCTTACCTAATCTTTTAATTTGATTTTATATTATCTTTAAAATTTAATTCTTCTAACCTTACCATAATCTTTATTGATTTTTCTTTTCTCTCTTAACTCTGCCTTTCTCTTCGCGATAATTTGGTATAATTCATTGAAATTTTTAGGAGGTATCATTTCTTTCTCCTTTTTGATTAGGGTTCTAGCATTTTGAGGACATTTTGTGACACATACACCGCATCCTATGCAATATCCTAAATTAACTTCGCTAACATCATTTTCATTGAATTTATTTGCATCCATATGGCAACTTGAGATGCAATTGCCGCATCCTGTACAAAGGTCTTTATTTATTGTTATGTAATAGTTCGAATTAACAAAGCGTGCGGGGTTTTCATACTTTTTTAAATTTTCAAGGAACATACAAGAACATCCACAACAACTACATATCAAGAATGGCCATTGAGAATTACTAGGAGAAATAACCATTCCCATTTCTTGTGACTTTCGCAGAACTTCAAGCGCTTCCTCGTTTGTAATAACTCGACCTATTTGTAGAGGAAATCTTGGATTTGGGCCAATGGACATACATGTTTCTATTGGGTGATCGCACCCTTTTCCTTGTATACTTTTTGATTGTCTACATATACAAGGACTAAGGTTAATCTTTCTTTTGTTGTTAATTAGAATTTTTTTTATTTCATCAAAATTAGAAATAGTATACTCTACTGGAACACTTTTTTCTACGGGAACAGTTCTGATCTGTAGAATTCCGTTTTCTAAGAAGCCAGAAATAAATCCTTCATCACAATATTGGTCAAAGTCTTCTGCAAGTTCTTTAGTAAGCTTGTTAATTTGAAAATCATAAAATCCAGGCGCTAGAGGAACAATACCAAAGTAATTGACACCTTCTTCACTTTGAATCCACATTATCGCTCCTTTTTTAGCCATACCCAAAAGATATTCTGTGAATTGCTCAAGGGTCCACCCCTTTTTTTTAAAAGGCCTAAACAGTGCTTTTGCTTCTTGAGGGATAAATTTGAGATTTAACGCAATTTCCGCTTCTTGAGGAGTAAATAAGTGTTTTAAAATTCGAATTTCTACGCCGGATTCAGTCTCTGGGAAATCCACGGGAAGTGAATCAAGATACATTTGAAGTTTCCTATATATCTGATCTTCGTTTTTAGAACTCATATAACTAGATTAGCTTAGGGTTTTAAAAAGGTTACATTTTTGTAAATGAATTTTTCTAATATTTTATATAAAGAATTTTCGATCGAGATATAACTTTGTATTTTTGTAATAAATATATAGTGTCCTTGATGATCCTATTAATTTCTGATCTTTTCACTTCAATCTCTCGTTTAGATATTCAAATTTGAATAATAAATTGGATGTTTTTGAAACATAAGTAAAAATATAAAGATACGTCTCTTTTTTTAAGGTGATCAGTTTTGGGAACTCATAGTAAATATTTAAAAAAAGTTTTAAACAGCAGAACTAAGGAATATATATCAATAACCATGTTGATCTCCTTTATTGTGTTCATTAGTTATATTCCTAAATTCGGTTCTATAAAAGGTCCAGTCTTTCAAAATAAAGAGGTGAGATACGGTGATGTATGGTATATTGATTTCAATAATAATAATGAATTAGATTGTTATGATTTTATCATTACAAATCCTCAATCTTATATTTATATTTTACTGCCTCAAAATGAAGGAGAGGAAGTTGTCTGCTTTTTCTTGAAAGGTGAATCTGTGATTCCAGCTATGGAACCACGGTCTGGATGTATTTTGTATTTGGATATACTGCATACTTACAATTTGAAATTAGGTACTTCCATGTTTTTGATTTTAATTTATATTTCTCTATCAACAACTTATTTCTTCATAAAAAGAAAGCATTTCCAAATCATAAACAAGCTGTTGTATTAATTTCTGACCCTTTCTAATTGATATTTTTTTCCGCAAATTATGCTATAATGATCGCGACAAAGGTGTAAAAAATAATGCGTGATTTTTTAAAATAATGCTTATTAAGGTCATTGTAATATTACTCAATAACTGAATATTTTCGAATAAAAAAGAGTTGAATCAGATGAAATTTATAGATCTTTCGATACCTTTAATTAATCCAGATGAATTA
The DNA here is from genome assembly GCA_011364975.1 of Promethearchaeota archaeon. Classification (GTDB taxonomy): domain Archaea; phylum Asgardarchaeota; class Lokiarchaeia; order Sigyniarchaeales; family SOKP01; genus SOKP01. Next base: position 5,961 of record RDOE01000079.1, read on the forward strand.
ATTTTTGATCCTCCTTTAGGCACCCCGAAAGTGGAATATAAAACTCATGAGACAGGAGCAGTGGAGATGGGTTTTGTTTTTCCTAAATTAAAACCTGAACATCTCCCTGATGGTAAAGGATGGGCGACAGAAACGATTACATTGGGTACGCATAGTGGAACTCATATGGATGCACCTTGGCATTTTGCTCCGATTCAAGATAAAGAAGTAGGTAAAAAAAAGGCATTAACTATAGACGAATTTCCTTTAGAATGGGGTATTGGACCATTAGTTGTAATAGATTGTACGGATTATGAAGAAGGTTACATTTTAACTTCTGAAGATGTTGATAAAAAGCTAAAAGGTATAGCCCATACCCTTAAGGAAGGTGATATTTTTTGTGTTCATACTAATGCACCGAAACATTTTGGGACCAAGGAATATATCAACCATGGAGTTGGAATGGGTAAAGATGCTACATTACATATAGTAAGACAAGGAGTACATGTAGTTGGTATTGATGCGTGGTCATGGGATGCACCCTTTACGTTAACAGCAAAAAAGTGGAAAAAGTCTGTTAAAGAGCAAAAACCAGATACTTCGATTATTTGGGAAGGGCATTTTGCGGGAATTGATTTAGGATATTTCCAAATGGAAAAAATGATGAATTTAGATAAAGTGCCACCGGTGGGTGCCACGGTATACTGTTTTCCAATAAAGATCGCTAGAGCGAGCGCTGGTTGGGTGAGAGCTGTTGCTACTATTCCTGATTAAAAATATAAAAAAAAAGTTAAAAAAAATTTTTATTCTTCCTTAAAAATGTTTTCTACTAAGATATGATCTTCCTTAAAATGAATTAAGGCACCACTCCAATCCTGTAAAATTTCCTCATATTTATTTTCAAAAGTGGTTACAAATTCCTTCAATCTACTTCGAACTTCAGAAGTTTGTTTTCCTTTAACGAAAAGAGCTCCAAATATGCGTTTCCCATACTCAAGTAGAATCGTAATATCTCCATGATCAATGGTTTTAAGTAAATCTTCAGATCTTGTTGTCTCTTTAATAAAGGAGGTAATAGCAGAAAACATTCCAGATATTAACCCAGGATCTTGTGAAAATTCCTTCGAAAAGTTATAGTCAAATATACCACGTCCATCATCATATATAATATAAAGTCCTTGTTTTTCGACTCTCTCAAAAATGTAGCTAAATTCTTGTTTCTGAAGATCAATAAAATCCTTATTATATAGATATTTAAGTGTAAAATAGAATCTTTGACTTTCTTTTTCATCTTCCGGTCGAATTTCTTCCAATAATTTAGGTTCTTCAATTATATTTAATAACGAGAGAATTTCCTCACGTTCAGAACTAAGTTGCTGTAATGGTATATTATCTTTTTTTGCGACTAGAATTGGTGCTTTTAACTTTGTATATTCAGGATAAGAAAGAAAATCTGAAATAGAGGAAAAAATTACTTTCTTAATATGTCCCTCATCTAAGAGTAAGTTTCTTACATTAAACTCTTTTTTCATATAATGAAGTAGTAGCCCCCAGATGATAATATTAAACACATATTGCGTGGATAAGTAAGGGATTGCTAAGAAGAAAAGTATTCCAGAGAGATCTGCATTAAATCCAGCAGTTCTTAAAGTAAAAAAGTTAAATCCAAAAACGGTGGTATAACTTGATTGTCCTGTAATCCAATAAGTATTAGGCGCAAAATTGATCAAGCTATAGGCACCTATAGCTGTAAATATAACCGAGAGGGCTATGATTATTGGTATATAGGTAATAAGTGTTAAGAAATTACTTTTCATATACCGAAAGCTCAAATTCAAGAATATTGCTGCTATTAACAAAGCAATGACTATCAATACGATAAAATTAAATATATTCATTAAATCAAATCCAAAAGTTTGATAGAGATATAAAGTGCCTGGGAGAGCAATATTTGCTGAATTGATTATTGTCCAAGGATTATCACCAAAAATTAATAAGTAGATTGGACCAGAAACAAGATAATTGAGGAGAAAAAATACAAAAAAAGCTAAACAACTAAAAACAATTCCATAATAAAAATTGGTGTAATTGATATTCTTTCGCTTTTCCTTTTTATTTTTCCACCAGTCAACAAGTTTAACGAAAATTATTAAAGAAATTGGTTCAAATATTTTCAAAAATAAAAGAAAAATGATAGAGGCCATAATGAAATAAGCAAAGAAATAAATAATTATTCCAATGGAACCAATATCTTCAACTATGAATAAAATGATCGATAGTATAGAAATGGGCGTTCCAACAGTATAGAGACTCTTATAAGCTTGCTGTCTGATACTTTCTCCAAAATATTTTCCCTTTAGAGCAATCTGAGAGCTAAACAATAACTCCAAACTAAAAATAAATGTAGCTAAATAGACAAATAAAATTTCAATGAACCATCCAACAGCAGTTTCACCAGTTGTTATCGAAATAAGCTGTAATCCATTTATTTTTAAGATTACTTCCAGCAAATAGAGAGAAATAGGTAATAAAACAATCATTAACTTTAATATCTCTTTCTCTCTTACCCAATTTCCTTTAAGTAGCGCATTTTTGATCTGTCTAGAGGGGCTTTCTGAAACATTATAGGTTAATCCTTTTAAAGTTTCAGCTTTGGAATCATTTTCTTTTCTTACCTTATTCCAAGCAAGTAAAAGCGAAATGAATGGAGCTAAAAAGAAGATGAAAGGTAAGGTGACCAATGGATAATATGCAAATAGTGTGATTAAAGAACCTATATGAGCAATTATATATCCGATCCCTAAAAGTAAGTTTCCTTCTTCTCCACTTTGTAAAGTAAGCTCTTTAGGTGGAGTATTGAATTGAAATATAAGGGGTAAAATCCAATAGATGAGATAAAAAACCATAATTCCGAGCATTATTCTATAATATATTTTGCCAACAATTTTCTTTCTAATGAAAGGATACGGTATAATCAATAGAATTATAGGTATCGCGTTAAGTAAAAAAGTATAAGTAATTTCGATTGCTGTCATTTTTAATTAAAATTTATGATATTATTTTTTAATAAAAGTATACATTTATAAATATAAGAGTCTAGCTATTTGTTTTCATCAATATTATATTATAATGTCAGAACATAAAATTGGTTTAATTATTGATGATGACTTTGCCTTTAAACATATTCCACCATATCCAAAGCCATCATTTATTTCATTTGAGAATCCTTATCGTATCAAATTTATTTTAGATCACCTTGCAGAATGGAATCTAATTGAGAATGATAAATTGATAACGCTAAGTCCTAGACCCATTAACGATACGATACTTGAGTTAGCGCATTCAAAATATCACATTGATTCCATTAAGCGGGTTTCGAATGTCGGTGGAGGGGTTATTGGTGAAGAAGTGTTTGTTTCAAAAGATACATTTCTGTTAGCCAGAAAAGCAGTAGGAGGGGCAATACGAGCATTAGAATGCGTAATTAATAATGAAGTATCTCAATCTTTTGCTTTAATTCGCCCTCCGGGTCATCATGCTATGAGAGAAGCAGCTGCAGGGCTCTGTATCTTTAATAATATCGCAAACGCTATCCTTTATATAAGAAAATACTGTGATTTTAAAGAAAAGATTGCAATTATCGATATTGATAATCATTTTGGAGATGGTCTTGCTCGATATTTTTATGAAGATCCTTCTGTTTTATATTATTCAATCCATGAGTTTGACTTTGGAGAGGGTGATTTAGGTATGATAAATGAAATAGGAATTGGAGAGGGACTTGGTACAAACATTAATATACCGATTCCTCCAGAATCCACAAATGAAGACTTTTTTGAATGCTTTGAACTAATGGAAACGATAATTCGACAGTATAAGCCTGAATTGATAATCATCGCGACTGGTTTTGATATGTATTTTGCAGATCCCATTGGAAATTGCTTGTTTACTAGTAAAGCGTATTATGAGTTTGCTAAATTTATTTTAAATCTCTCAAAAGAAATCTGTCATGGAAATATAAGCTTCATTTTAGAGGGAGGATACAGTCTAACCGGTTTACCATATTGTGTGAAAGCTATTATTAAAGCTCTTTTAAATGAAGAATTATTTCAACCAGAATTTGAATTAAATGTTACTTCACTTAAACGTAAAGATATCAATGAAGTTCAAAAGATTAATGAGATAGTAAAAGAAATAATCAAACCTTTTTGGGATATATAAAAAAAATGAAAGAAAAAACAAGCTTATTCTTAAACCAAATTTGTTAATTTTTTGGCATAAGCTTGAACTGCGAATAAGGCATCTCTAGGACCTATTTGAGGATTGATATAGCAGATTAGGGCTCCCGTTCCACCTATAGGGATTGGTGCAATAATTATATGTCCTTTACCTGTAAGATTAGTACCAATTTTGCGTTCTTCAGTATTTTCGACGATCATATACTTAATTCCTTGGATTGAAATACTGCTCATTCCTTTTTCCCCAAGGGCCAATTTAGTTCGTAATAATTCATTAATGAGATTCAATTCAGTTGAGAGATCCCAATTTTCAGTTTGAGTTATTATTTCTCCAGAGGTGCTTATCACAGCAACACCATATACATTTTGCTCTTCATTTAGAAGTTCATCAATTACACTTTCTATTTCTGATGACATATTCCCAAAACTTTTATTATCATTTTATTATATAACTAATACAAGCAATTTATATAAAAAATTAATTTTTACAAATCGGTGTTACTTTTGGCTTTTAGGTTATTTAAAAAATCAATTATAATGATATTAAGAGAAAAAAAGCAGTTCACAGTATTTTGTTTAATGTATACCATCTTGATATTTTGGACTAGCTATTCTATTGAACTGGTAATTGGTGGAGCAGGTACTGGTCTAGCAAGTGCTAGTTTCTTTATTGCATTAGGTGTGGGAGTTTCACTTTCGCTATTATATGCATGGATTATCGTGAGAAGAAACTCCAAAAACATAGCTACTTTAAAATGTATAGGATGGACGAATAGAGATATTAATTCTTTGGTAACTGGCTTCATCATGTTTACCACAATTGTAGGGTTTATAATTGTAGTAGAAGTGTTATTCCACTATGTAGCCATTTTAGGGTATTTTCTTTCCGCTGATCCTGCTGGAGGGCATCTAGTTACCTCCTTGCCATTAGTAGGGCTCTTACCGGTTGTAGTTACTTTCATAATTTTCCTCTTTTTTCAAGTTATGGCAATATTATTAGCTAATAGGAAAATCTTGAGAGTTCGACCTATAATAGCATTGAAAAGAGTTGGAGAATAAGGAGGATGAGAAAAATATGCCAGTAGATAAAGATACGATGATAGAAGCTATTGATGTAAATAAAGAGTATAGAAGAGCAGGAGCTATAATTCGAGCTCTTGCCGATGTGAATGTAACAATCAAATCTGGAGAATTTGTAATAGTTCAAGGTCCAACAGGTTGTGGAAAAAGTACACTTCTTAATGTTCTGTCCGGTTTAGATTTACCTGATTCTGGAAAGATTATTTTTGATGGAGAGAATATCGCGAGGGCTACCGAAGATCGTTTAAGCAAGATAAGGAGACAAAAAATAGGATTTGTATTTCAAGATTTCAATCTGGTTCCAACTTTAACAGCAATTGAAAATATCGAAGCATTATTATGGCCTACAGTTTTGCGAGAAAAAGAAATAGAAAATAGAGCAATCTCCGCTCTAAGAGACGTACATCTACTCGAACGAAAAGATCATTATCCCGTTCAAATGTCTGGCGGAGAAAAACAGAGATGTGGACTTGCTCGGGCAATAGTACATCGCCCCAGAGTTATTTTAGCAGATGAACCAACTGGAAATTTAGATCCTGAGTCAGAAAAGCAGGTTATGGACCTTCTAAAACAAATTAATAAAGATATGGAGACCACTGTGATTGTTGTTACCCATAGAGCTTCTTTGTCATCTTATGCTGATAAGGTCGTAAGTATGGATAAAGGCGCTATTATTAAGATTAAATAATTATTTTTATTCAATATTCTTTTTCTTTCAATTTTTATAGTTTTAAGTATGTGTATGGAGAAATTAGCGAATTTGTTAATTTCAGAAATTGAATTGGACTCCCAAGGCTTTATTAATACCTAAAAAAATGTAAAATTTAAAACCAAAATTATAAATATAAGAATCACGTCTAATTTGGTAATTAATACTCATAAAATAATAGTTTTAAATTTTAAAAGGTCTTAGAGGAAATTTACTATGGGCTTTGGAAGAGTCGTTTGGACGGGTATCGTTGGGATGATATTCCTATTGTTGACTTCATGGGTTAGCTTTTCTTTGCTAGATCTTACTGGATCAGTGACCGGTGGTTTAATAACAAATTTGAACGCAGGATTGTCTGCTTTAGGTGGGCTTATACCAGGATTTGGAGGGTTTCTTTCTATTTTGGCAAGTATGTTTCTTGGACTAATCCTAATTCTACTATTTCCGATTCATTGGTGTCTTTTTTATAGACCAGACGATGTATTGCTTATAATTTCTGTGATACTACCTTGGATATTGACCTGTAGTCTTATAGCTGCCATCGGGGCACACTCTCCGCGGGGAGGAATTCATTCAAGCTTAGCAATCGGGATTGGTTACATAATCATAACACTATTGCTTTACTTTTTAATCCCCCTCATACCGGGTATAGGGTCTATCATTGGAGGTGTTATCGATGGATTAGCATCGGGATTAACAGATCTGCCTTTTGCTTTAGCCACATTCACCGCAATTCTAGAAGGATGTTTGGTAGGGGCAGTATTTGGTGGATTTATTGGAAGTTTAAAATATAAGGGTATAGGCGGTGGAAAGGCACCTAAAGCCAAGAAAATTAAGGGAACAAAAATAGATGAAGCGGAACCAACCTTAGATAGCTCTGCATTATGCAAAAATTGTGGAGCTAAGCTTATTCCCGGGGATGACTTCTGTACTAACTGTGGAAGCAAAGTAAAGTGAAAAAGAAAATCTTAAATGCTATATATTTTTATCTTTGTACTTTTTTTTTATTCTTTTTTATAATTTATCAGAAATCGCTCTCTTATTGCCACAATTAATATTAAACCAATCAAAAAAATGAGATTTTAAATTAAAATGACACTATATAGATCATAATTAAGATACGTAAAATTATAAACCATGTCAAGAACAGTTAAAGGAGTAATACTCACCCGATTAATAGTACTATTAAGCATAATTTTAATCCCTATAACGATTTTTGTAATTTTTTCTGTCGTTGATTTTAACTTGTGGTATTCTAATGATCCAGTTCTTAAATTTTGGATTATAAAATTCGTATGTCCTCTGGTATTTAGTATTTCTTGGTTATTTTTTCTGATTTTATTTGCAAATCGGTTAGCAAACGCGATCGATACATTTGATGAGAAAATTGGTGTTGTTCCCTCACGTTTAAAGTTTTTTTATGGTATAAATGCCTTGTACCTTTTAATTATATTTGTTTTACCTCTTGTTACTCCCATAATTTCAATATTGAGTTTTGCCTCTTTTGCCTGGCACTTAACTACGTTTAAAAAAGAAAGTTGGGAGGAGGATTCCAAAGTATCTTTCATTACAAAGTTATCTATAGTATTAGCTTCTATAATCCCAATTTTTTGTACAATTACTATAATTCCTGAATATTTAGATTTACCCTTATTTCTTTGGAATACCATATGGGTGCCAAATCTTGATTTACTCTTCACGGTATCCTATTCTTTATTCACGTCGCTCGCGTTCGGGTCTCTCATAATACTCTTTGCGAATAAAGGAATTAGTGAATATGAGCAACTCTATGTCGATTCTACGCAAAAAAAAAGTTTTGCTAATGTAAAAATACTGGAAGTATTTCTCTTTGGTTTCTTTTTGTTCTTAGATTTATATAACTATACTCTAATTCAGTTATTTTACTGGGCAGGATTTATCATTATTATATTTACTTCACTTGTTAATTACGTTCAAGGTAAATCGAAATATGGTAGTTTTAAAAGCCATTTTATGGGTTATTTAATTGCTATGATATTTATCGGATCTAATGTTGTTTTTTCGAATGAAACCGTCTCGGAGTTCTTAAGAGTGTGGAGTCTCCTTCTCTCAGCAATTTTATACATTTTTGTATTGTTTTATACCTTTCTTACCATAGAAGATTGATTAGCAAAAAATCTTTCATAACTTAAACTTTGAAAAATAATGGACTAATTATATTTAAAGAGTTATTTTATTCAAAAGAAGGATTAATACGAATTTTAAAAAGTCTGCTCTACTTACCGTATTTATCAGATTTCGCTGAAATTTGGGTTCTCTTCAGTTAGTCCATTTTCCTTTTTCAATTTTCTATTGTGATAGAATCTAAATTATTAAAAATAGAGAGTATTTCTATCTTGTTAAGATCTAAATTTAATAAAAAATGTGATCAAAAATAATGAAAAAAGTAAGCACCAAAACTTTAATGGTTTTTACAATATTGGTAGCTTCTTTTACGGCTACACCTATGATGGTTGCCGGGTATAATGATTATGAATATAACAGTGATTATTCTTACGATCAATTCGGAATAGATAACCCAATGGAGATTGTTATGGGTTTTTCAGGCGGTTTTGGAAGCATTTTTAGGGGTTTAGGTTACGGGGGTAATTATATAGGATTACTTTTTGAAATGCTCTTAATGCAGACTTTAACCAACTTCAGTTCAAAGGAAATCATGGATGGAGTTTTTGTGTTAAGCGCATCGATAGAAAAAACCTATAATAATACGAGAAATTATAATCTAGCGCCTGAAAAAGAAGTATTTATGCTTCCTTACGAGTATTATGAGGGAACATATGATCCAAGCACCCAGGGTTATGCATATTGCGATGTCACATCAACTGGAACGTATCAATATAATCTTACTGTTGGAGCTGCGGTCACCTTAATAATCTGGGATAACGATAAATCCTTTGTAAATGCAATTATGAGATTAATCGATTT
>RDOE01000080.1 GCA_011364975.1 Promethearchaeota archaeon
TATAACTACGAAAATATAAGGTTATATTAATTAATCACATTAAATTGAAGTTCTGTACCATTTTTATCGTAGCATTTATTATTATTATTAATTAAAATTAAATGAAGTTCATATTAAATGAATTGATAAATTATGAGAAACTTTAATTATTTTCATCCATCTCGAATTCAGTTTGGATGGGGTCGAATAAACGAGATTGGAAAAATAATAAAAAGAAACGGCATAAGATGTTTATTAGTTACTGTTAAACCATTTATCGCGATGGAAGAATTATTTTTAAAAGTGATAAAGTTATGCCAAGAAGAAGGCGTAGAAATAATTCATTATGATGGTGCTATTCCAGAACCCACCGATGAATGTGTAAACATCGGTTCTGAGATTGCTAAAGAAAATAATGCAGATGTAATCTTAGGAGTGGGAGGTGGTTCAACTATTGACACAGCAAAAGCTATTGCTGTGGGCACTACACATGAAGGGGGTGTTTGGAATTATAGGTTGGGTCAAAAACGAATAGACAGTAAAAAAGTCCTTCCAATCATTGCCGTACCAACTACAGGTGGTACTGGAGCAGAGGTCACTAATATGGCAGTAATAAAAAGTTCTAAAGACAAGATCAAATCTGCGTTAGCTGATTGGAATCTTACTCCAAGCGTTGCACTTGTCGATCCTGAACTTACCTTGACTGTTCCACCACATATTACGGCTTCTACTGGTTTTGATGCATTTACTCATTCATTTGAAACTTTTATAAATAAAAATTCCTCAGATTTTATAGATATATTCGCTTTGCAAGCATTAAAAAATGTAATAAAGTATTTACCAATTGCTATTGAAAATGGTACAAATAAGGAAGCAAGAGAAGCCCTTTCATTTGCTGCTACACTTGGGGGGCTCTGCATTTCGAATATAGGAACCACACTCCCTCACGGAATAGCAATGGCTCTTGGAGGACATGCTTCTGGTATCAGTCATGGTGAGGGCCTTGCGATACTATATCCTGAAGTTAATCGTTGGACTTGGAGACATGCAATTAAGAAATATGCAGTAGTTGGACGTTTATTTAATCCTGTTTTGGAAAAAAGTTCTGATGAAAGCGCTGCCGAAAAGTGTTGCGATGAAATTGAATCATTTTTAAAGAAAATTGGATTATGGATCAGTTTGGAAGATAAGGTTGTATCTGAAGACGATATTGGAGCGATAGCCGGTGATACACTTAATCTCCGTAATTACACACTACATCCAAAAATTGCTAATTTTGAAGATATCTCTGATTTGATTAAAAAAAGTTTTAGAAGAAATAAGTAAACAATAGTGTCATAATGGAATTTAAAGATAAATTAAAATGGAAAAAATGTAGTAAGTGTGAATTTTTACAACATCCATCACATCTTAGATGTTTGAATTGTAAGAATGATAAATTTATCTTTATTGAATCTACGGATAAATGTACCTTACTTACTTATACCATTCTTAAAGCACCACCAATGGAATTTAGAAGCCAGAAATCCTATGCATTAGGTCTTGTCGAATTTAATAATGGAATCAAAGCTTTAGGTCAACTTTCTACGGATTTAGAATTAGTCCCGGGTATGCAATTAAAACCAGTTTTTAAGAAAATATGTGAAAACTTAAATGGCGAGGAGATTTATTCCTTTATCTTTGTACCTTTATAATTAAACTATAATAAGAGGATAATATTATATTTAGATAAAGCCTATAAACTAATTTAAAATAAAAGAATTAAGTATTTTAATACTCTCTATGAATGAAAAACTAAAAATAAGATTTTCAGGTAGAGGTGGACAAGGCATCAAATTTGTAGGTAGCGTACTAGTTCGAGTTGCAATGGTTGCTAACTATTATGCTACTCTAACAGTCGACTACACACCTTCTGTTAGAGGAGGTCCAATTTTTTGTGATGTAATCCTAAGTTCTGCTCCTATCTCATATCCATTCTGTGATAAAGATGCTGATGTTTTTATTGCTATTGACCAAAATGGATTAGTACGCGCTTCTGAATGTATATATGAAAAGACAGAATGCTTTATAGATGAACATACAATAATTAACGCCGAAGAAGTTATTAAAGAAGGAAAAATTCACCGCGTTCCAATTACAAAACGAGCTGATGAAAACAAAATCCCAAAAAGTGCCAATATTCTTTGTTTAGGATTACTCTCAGAATATCTAAAAGATAAAGCAAAAATTAATTTAAAAGAAGAGAATTATAATCAAGTCTTAAATAAAATGCCCGAACGGTTTAGAGCAATCAATATTCGAGGTTACCAACTTGGTCAAGCGATTTATCAGGAATTACTAAATAAATCTTAATAATATTGTCTCTCTTTTATAAAAAAATTATAAGATTTGATATTTAAAATCTCATAAATGGAATTCTGCAAAAATAAATCCCTATTAAATAAGATACTTATCCTTTGAAAAAGCAACTTTAAAAGAGAACTAATTTTTTTAAAAGCATAAGAGAAAAAATAGTAGTTAGAAACATCTCAATAGCAGAGGATTAAAAAATGTTAAAATCTAAACGTTCTCCCATCCTACCTCCTCCTCCACCTGAAAATAAATATGAAATATTTATAGATTCTGAACAATGTGATGGTTGTGAATTATGTTTATCATTCTGTCCAAAAGATATAATAGAAATTAGTGAAGATAAATTTAATAGCCGAATGCTTCATTATGCGACCGTAGTTAAACCTGATGAGTGTGCTGGATGCAGACAATGTGAACGGTTATGCCCTACAGTTTCGCTATATATCGTGGAAATCTATATTAAGGAGGAGAAGAATAATGAGTAAAGTACATCTCCAAGAGAGAAGAATTCTTACTACTGGAAATTATGCATGCGCGGAAGGCGCAATTACAGCGGGATGTTTGTATTTTGCGGGGTATCCAATCACCCCATCCTCAGAAATTGCAGCTTATATGTCAAGACGTCTTCCTCAGGTTAATGGAACTTTTGTTCAAATGGAAGATGAACTTGCTTCAATCACAAGTTGTTTTGGAGCTTCTTATGCTGGATTAAAAGCTATGACAGCGACTTCAGGACCAGGTTTCTCACTTATGGCGGAAAGTATAGGCTTGGGTGTAATGTTAGAAGCACCCTCTGTTATTGTTACCATAATGAGAGGAGGTCCTAGTACAGGTCAACCTACAAATGCCTCTCAATCTGATGTATATCAAACGAGATATGCTTCTCATGGAGATTATGAGATTATTGTATTAGCCCCATCTACGGTTCAAGAAATGTACGACTTAACCATACGCGCATTCAATTTAGCTGAAAAATATCGAACTCCCGTAATTGTAGCATCAGACGGAATTTTAGGACAAATGATGGAAGTAGTTAATATACATTCAAATATTGAATTAGTTGAACGAAAAAAACCTCAAGTTCCACCAGAGAAGTATAAACCTTTTGAGACTTATGATAATGATCTTGTGCCTGGAATGGCAATAGCAGGAACCAACTACTCTTTTTATGTTACTGGTTTAACTCATGATGTAGAAGGCAATCCAGATATGACTCCAGAAGGAGCAGAAGTTCTCATTAAAAGGTTATGTGATAAAATTAGGAATGCAAGACCTCAAATTAATGATTGGGAGGAAAAATATTTAGATGATGCTAATACTGTCATCTTAGCCTATGGTATTAATGCAAGAGGAGTGCCTGAAGTAGTAGAGCAAGCACGCCAAAAAGGTCTTAAAGTGGGTTTTGTACGATTAAAAAGCTTATGGCCTTTTCCTGATGAATTAATGGAAAGAATTGGTAAAATGGGTGTTTCAAAGGTTATCATTAGTGAAATGAACAATGGAATGGTAATAAGAGAAGTCCAGAGATTCCAACATTTATTTTCTGTTTCGGGTATTAATATCCCTACTACCATACCTTTTAGTCCCAAATTTATTTATAAGAAATTGATGAGGGAGATCTAACTTATGAATCCATCAAATCAAATCTCAATCCCGCCTGAAGCTCTTCATCATCCCTTAAAGGATATGTTAAATTTAAACAGATTCATTTTTTGTCCAGGATGTCTAATTGGAACTGTAATTACATCAATTACAAGTTGTCTAAAAGAGAGAGGTCTCACATCTAAAGATTATGCTATTGTTTCTGGAATAGGATGTACTGGTCGATCTAGTGGTTGTTTTAAAGCACCTGCTTTTCATACAACACATGGGAGAGCTATACCTTTTGCAACTGGCTTAAAATTAGCAAATCCTAAATTAAAAGTTATTGTACTTTCGGGAGATGGAGATCTTTTTGCGATAGGTGGGAATCATTTTATTCATGCAGCTAGAAGAAACGTAGAAATAACGGTTCTTTGTGTAAATAATAATATATATGGCATGACAGGAGGACAAGTAGCTCCCACAAGCCAGATAGGTGATATAACCGCAACAACTCCTTATGGAAATTTAGAACCCCCTTTTAACTTAATAACTCTCGCTGCTGCTGCAGGAGCAACTTATGTGGCTAGATGGCCTGGATATGATACATTAAGATTACAAAAGAGTATTTTTAAATGTCTAGATAATGAAGGATTTAGTTTTATAGAAGTCCTTGCTCCTTGTTTTGTTCAATACGGGTCAAAAAATAGGTTAGGCGATGCCATAGAGATGTTAGAATGGTTAAAAAAGCAAATTAGAATTAAGGTCGGTTGGCCCGCTCATCAAGCAACTTTTGACTTCAAAAAAGGGATTATTATTTGTGGGGAATTTGTTGAGGAACAACGAGAAGGATTTAGTAAAAAAATAGAACAAGTTCGAATTAAAGCTCAAAACAAAAAAATAGAGAAAATAAATAACGATAGTGAGTGAATATATGACTGAGAGTAATGATAAGCCTAAAATAGAGCCTAAAATTGGGGTTTTTCTCTGTAAATGTGGAAAAAATATTGGTGGAACCGTTGATATTGATGAATTAGCTAAAGAAATTGAAAAAGATTCAAGAATCAAACTTGTTCAAGTTAACACATACACATGCTCAGATCCTGGACAAGTAGAAATCGAAACAGCAATTAAAGAACAAAATGTAGAAAAGATAGTTGTTGCAGCATGCTCCCCAAGATTGCACGGTCCAACATGGAAAAAGCTTCTAAGACGAGTTGGAATTAATCCCTCTCTTGTAGAAGTGGCTAATATCCGAGAACAATGTAGTTGGGTTCATCTTTCAGAGAAAGAAGAGGCAACTAAAAAAGCTAAAGATATCCTTGAAATGGCTATTGCTAAAGCGGAGTTATTAGAAGCAATTGATGATATAGTAGTCCCTATTACGCGAAGAGTCTTAATCATTGGAGGAGGCGTAGCAGGAATTCAAGCAGCGTTAGATCTAGCTGATAATTATGAAGTAATTCTTGTTGAAAAAGCACCTACTATTGGAGGAAAAATGGCTCTCATAGATAAAACTTTTCCAACAATGGATTGTTCAATCTGTATTTTAGGTCCTAAAATGGCTGATGTAGGTAATCATGAAAATATTAATTTAATTTCCTGTGGGGAAGTTACAAATATATCTGGATACATTGGTAACTTTGAGGTTACAATTAAAAAATATCCACGATATGTAGATGAGGATCTCTGTACTGCATGCGCGGATTGCGTTTCAATCTGCCCTGTAAATGTAGTTGATGAATACTCTGGCAACTTAGGTTGGAGAAAAGCAATATATATTCCATATCCACAAGCAGTACCAGCTTGTTACATAATTGATGAAAAGAGCTGTTTAGGGCTTTCCCCTCTAGCTTGTGGAAAGTGTGTCCCTAAATGTGAAAAAGAAGCCATTAATTATGAGGATTCCGAAAAAATCTTTAATTATAAAGTTGGAGCTATTATAATTGCAGTAGGATTTGAACTTTTTGATGCTTCTAAGCTCCCAGAATATGGGTGGGGTAATTATCCTAACGTTATAACAACCTTTGAATTTGAGAGGTTAATTAATGCGGCAGGACCAACAAATGGAGAACTAGTACGTCCCAGTGATCTTAGGAAACCAAAAAGAGTTGCTTTTATTAATTGTGTCGGTTCACGTGATAAAAGATTTAATCCTTATTGTTCTAATTTCTGCTGCATGGAAAGTATAAAAGATAGCCTTTTAATTAAAGAACATTGGCCTGATGTCGAGGTTACAATACTCTTTATTGATATTAGGGCTTTTGGTAAAGGATTTGAAGAACTATATTCACGAGCTAGAGAAGAACGTGTTTTATTTATCCGAGGGCGCCCAGGTCAGATTAAAGAAAATCCTATTACAAATAATCTTATTGTGAAAGTTGAAGATATAAGCACTGGAACAATTTTTTCTGAAGAATTTGATTTAGTAGTGCTTTCTATAGGTGTTGAAGGATCATCGGAACCCATTCCATTTCCTATTGCTAAGGATTCAGACGGATTTTATATTGAAGCCCATCCTAAGCTTCGACCTGTAGATACTCCTACTGATGGTATTTTCATTGCTGGTGGAGCCGAATCACCAAAAGATATTAGAGAAACTGTTACACAGGCTAGTGCCGCGGCAGGACGGTGTGGTAATTTACTCTCAGAGGAGGAATTCCATGTAGAGCCTTTATTTGCATTTGTGGATATTGATAAGTGTACTAGCTGCGGAACTTGTGTATCTCGTTGTCCTTACGGTGCTATTAGTGTCGACACGGAAAAAAAAACTCCAGCACGAATTATTCCAGTGTTATGTAAAGGTTGTGGAACATGTGCCGCAGATTGTCCCACTAATGCTATTACAATGACAAATTTTACAGATGCAATGATCTTCAGACAAATTGATATAGCTCTTCGTGAAAATGCGTCGGAAAAAGTATTGATTTTTGCTTGTAATTGGTGTTCATATGCTGGAGCTGATTTAGCTGGAACAAGTCGAATTCAATATCCAACTAATACTAGAATTGTTAGAACCATGTGTTCAGGACGAGTAAAAATTTCTTTTATTAAGCATTGTTTCAACCGTGGAGCTAGAGCTGTAATGTTAACTGGATGCCATCCCCAAGATTGCCATTATATTTCCGGAAATGATTTTGCTATAAAACGAGAAAAAAAAATCAGAAGTTGGATGAAAAAGAATAATATTTCTGATGAAAGATTTGTCATTGAATGGATTTCTGCTGCAGAAGGTAAAAGGTTTGCTGATATAGTCTCGCAGGTAAGTAAAATCGCTTTAAATTAAGTATTTAATTCTTATTTTCATTTTAAAGTATATTTATTAGATTAAAAAAGATGAATTATTCTTCCTACACTATTAAGCATATAAATTATTTTAAAAATTTTTAGAATTAAAAGATGTTATTTCAGATTTTATCAATATTACTTTTAAAATTGGAAATTTTTGGTAAAAGAGGTAAAAATTCTAAAGGATCTCCAAATACCGGGATATTTTTCTCCTTTAAATTTATCAAAAATTCATCAATATTTTTTGGACGTGTTAAGTGTTGAGTGATAACTATTAATGGTTTTTTATGTTTATGTCCTAATTCAAGACTTTCTAATACAACATTAAGGAAGGCTGAAGGGTCCTGAATTCTTGGTGGTAAGGTAAGATAAAAGCCAGGTAAATCCAATATAAGACCATCGATATTTAGATCTAAAAGCAATATATCTATTATTTCTTGAACTTGGTTAATAGCAAAAAATTGAGCTGCAAAATCTAGAGGGTTATTTGAGCTAGTACCAGGCATAAAAAATCTTTTATTAATTTCTTGTTGTGTTTCTGAAGAAAAGGGGGGAACTTTCATTCCATGGTGTTCGATAATATCTACAAGCACTACACCATATCCTCCTGAAATACTTAAAACAGCCAAGTTTTTTGCGGCAAATACACCATAACATTCAATTAACCGTGCTGTATGCAGTAGCTGTTCCAAAGAATCAACTTCGATCATATTATATTGTCTAAAAAAGTTTTTCCAGATTTTATTGTCTCCAGATATTGATGCAGTGTGCGTTTTTGCTGCTCTAGCACCAGTTTCACTTTTTCCACCTTTTAAAACAACAATCGGTTTCTTATTCTTCTTTAAAATTGATCTTAATTCGTGAATTCTTCCTTGCTTTATTCCTTCTAAATAGCAGAGAATTATTTCGGTCTCAGGATCAGTTATTAAATAATATAATAGATCAATAAAGTCCAGATCAGCTCCATTACCAAATGAAAATACCTTTGAAAACTTTATTCCTAATTCAATAGAAGAGTAAATTGCAATATTACAAATTCCACCAGATTGAGCAATAAATCCGATATTTCCCGTGAGGGTAGGAAAATTTAACCGCCACGCCATACCAATTTTGGGATAATATAGTCCTAATCCGTTTGGACCTAGAATTCTTACTTTATTTTGAGCCCTCCTTAATAACTCTTTCTCTAATGCTAGCCCCTCCTCTGTTCCTGCATCAGAAAATTCTGAAGTAAAAACAGTTACTAATTTAACACCTTTTTTTACGCATTCATCCATAACATCTAAAACAAGTTTCGCCGGTACTGCGATAAATGCAAAATCAACATCTCCTGGAACATTAAGTATTGAACTATAAATGTCTTCCTTTGGAAAGTTGGGAATTTCTTCTAATTTCGGATGAATTGCATATACTTTACCTTTAAATGAGTATTGATGATTTCTTAAAAAGAAATAATCTCTTTTTTTTGAAGGACCAATTACTGCTATAGATTTGATATTATTAATGAAACTTATATCTTTTACATTTAAGTCTGAGTCTACTACTTGCTCCATTGATTATTATAAATTAAAGATAAGTTTAATAGTTTTTAAAATAAAAAATCTTGCGAAATGATGTGAAATGTCAAAATCTTTAATTATTTCTTGGATAATTCGACTAAAATTAACTTCTAAAAATTTCTTTATATAAATTTTGAATAAACCCCTCAATATTATCCTTTTGAAATTCCACTCCTAAGAAAGGTTTGATTAATAGTGGAATATCGGTAGGATCTTGAAAAACAGGTAAAATACGCATTTTTCCTTCTTGCTGTAATTGAATAGCAGCACTTCTCTCCAATTTTACGGATTTAGAGATTTTGGAATTTTGAGAACAAAAATATATAAACACTTTTGATCTTTCAAGATTTTCCTCCATATACTCGATAATATTTTGACCACTATCCTTCTCCCAATAGTATACTTTAGAAATTTCCTTATAACTTTCTAACATTTTAGCAATTCTAGGAATCTCAAAAAAATCGGAATCCTTTGTAGAATAACTCAAGAATATGTTAAAATTAATTATAACCCCCGTGACAGCGGATTTAACAATTCTAGCGAACTGTTCAACTCTCTGAGTTGCTTCATCTAATGCAGCTTGATTTCCAGTTTCTAAATAGTCACTAAGGTGGGCTAGTGCTTTTTCCATCAATTTTGCTTCTTCTTTTAAAACAAGATTATTGCTTGCTTTACATGCATAGATAAGATCGACTAACCAAAATAGTTGGTCTCGAAAACGTCCTTGAGGTGGTCTTTTATGTAAAATTTTTGATATATTTTCCATTGAATCCTCTTTTTGATTTGAGTGATTTTCCATAATTTTCACGTTATTACTGGTATAAAATGATAATTCGATTCATTTACTATCTACGAAGAGATTAGATTAGTATAAAAATATTATTTAATGTAATAAATTTCAGATTTTCATTTTTTCTTATTAATTAAAGAAAATATAATTAACATGATTAAATTGCATAATGTATGGTAGAACTCGATAAAAAAATTTTAAAGCGTTCAGATCGAATGCTAAAACTCTTTAAAAGTTTTAAGGGTAGGGCTTTAAAGGATTTACCTGTTCCTCCTTTTACTAAATGGTTAAATGGGAAAATTATTAAGACAGATAGAGGATTATTAGAGCTGGAATTTGAAATAAGACCTGAAATGTCTAACCCAACTAATCTATTACACGGAGGAATGCAATGTGCTTTAATGGACGACACTATCGGGATGATGACAGCAACATTAGGCTATGAGGGATTTCCTATCAGTATAGATTTTCATGTCGATTATTTAGGTAAAGTAAAAATTGGTGAAAAAATAAGGGTTGTTGGAAAACTAATTCGTGAGGGTAAAAATATATTGCATGCTATCGCAGAAATTTATGACGTAAATGATACTTTAATTTCTACAGGAAATTCAAACTTATTAAAAACGCATTTTATTCCAGATTATGTTAAAATTGCAGATCAATTTATTAATGAAGATTAAAATCAATCAAAACTTTAAATTTATCTGTTTGTTATTATTATTTAAAAGAAATCTTATTAATGTATAACGGTGGTTTAAATTGCTCCATAAAAATGTTGTTCATATGCTTAATTATCTTAAATATGATAAAACTTCGGGAGCAAGTGAATTGATTGAAACTACCCTAGATATAATACAAAATCAATTAAAGCATATTAAAGATCCTGAAGAAGATATAAAAGATATCATCATTGAATTATCTATGGAAATCTTTCATTCCCGCCCTAGTATGGCTCCAATCATAAATGTAATAGGATTTATAATTAATGACTTAGAACAATTTAATAAAAATGCTATTTTAAAAAGAATTGAACAATATAAATTAAATAATGCCAAAAGGAAGGAATTACTTAATGCTAATTTTAAATTATTCCTTGATAGTTTACAAGTAGAGCATTTAAATATAATGTTGATTTCCTATAGCTCTACAATAGTCAGCTTTTTTGAAAAAGTAACAGATAGGGATTACACGTTTTACATTTTAGAATCCCGACCCTTATTAGAGGGCCGTAAGACAGCAGAAATATTATCCTCAAAATATGAGGTTAATCTTATCACTGATTCAGCAATAGGGAAATTTATTCCTAACATAAACTTAATCTTAACAGGAATTGACAGTATCTTAAAAGATGGGTCAATCATTAATAAAATTGGTACTTATCCTTTAGCTACAATTGGAAACTTGAATACCAAAAAAGTGTATGCTATAGCGGATAGCTTTAAATATAATCTAAAAAGCCATTATGATATTCCGGTTATAATAGAGGAGAAACCTGAATATGAAATTTATAGCAAAAAGATAAAAATTGAAACGTTTAAGGTACATAATTATTATTTTGATATCACGCCCCCACAGTATTTTGATGGAATTATCTCTGATTTAGGAATCTTGTCAGTTGAGGAGTTTTTAACTAAGGTTAAAGATTTTCTACCATTAGATTGGTACAGGGTATTTCTATAGATAAAAATTAAAACGAGATTTTTTAATGACATTGTGGAGAGATCAATTAGAATATGATCCAATTCAGCCCTTAATTTTATCCAAAAATAATGCATTAATATATCATACAAAAAGAACACTTCTGGATGAAAAAGTTCCACTTATTGAAACTTTATGGGAATTGAATTCTGCGCTAAAAATCATTAAAAAACAAAAAGCTAATGGTTCATGGGCCTATCGTGGTGGAAAAGAGATCATTCGGAGTCGTGAAAATTATAATCAACTAGAAACATATAGACAATTAGGATTTTTAATTGAAAATTTTGGATTTAATAATTCTCATACATCAATTGAAAAAGCAGCTCAGTTTCTATTCTCTTTTCAAACTGATCTGGGTGATTTTAGGGGAATTTATGGCACTCAATATACCCCCAATTATTCTGCAGGAATTTGTGAACTTTTAATTAAAGCAGGATATTATGCTGACGTTCGTATTAAAAAATGTATAGAGTGGCTCTTAGCAAGTCGTCAAAATGATGGTGGATGGGCAATTCCTATAAGAACTCAAAACTATAAATGGCAAGAAGTAGTCAATTCTGATATAATTTTAGAACCAAGGACTGAAAAACCATTTTCTCACATAATAACTGGAGTTGTTTTAAGAGCTTTTGCAGCGCATCCTTACTATAGAAAAAGTGAGGAAATAAGGCAAGCAGCACTATTACTACTTGATAATTTTTTTCAGAATGATAATTATCCTGACAGAAAAGAAAAAAGTTTTTGGACAAAATTTACCTTTCCTTTTTGGTTTACTGATCTTTTGAGTGCATTAGATTCTATTTATTTCATTGATATTGCTAAACATCATCCCAATATATTAAAATCACTAGAATGGTTTAAAAAACAACAACAACCCGATGGAATGTGGGACGTTAAAATCTTAAAGACGGGAGTTGATAAGGACATAAAGTTATGGATAGGTTATCTTATTTGTTTGACTTTTAAACGCTTTTTAGCATAAATCTTATTCGATTTTCTCAGCCATATACTTTTTAAGATATGTAATTGCTATCGCATAAAGAGGTATTACGGATAATTCTATAAATATGGATATGATAAACGGAGATTTAGGTCCAAAATTATCCCATGCAATTCCTCCTAAAATAGGACCTAAAATTGCCCCTAAGAGACTCAACCATTGGGTAGCTCCAAAAACCTTACCTCGATGATATTTTGAGATGCGGCTAACAATATTTTGGAGAATTACATTTCCTCCCCAAGCAAAAGTTGAATCAAACAATAACAAAATTCCAAAAACCAATCCTGAGGTGGAATTGATAATTAAAAAAGTAACCAAGGAACCAAAACCACTAACGAAAGCAATCCCAATAATTGGATTAATTTTATCTGCTATTTTTCCTAATTTAGGAGCAAGTAATAAAGAAACAACTTGACTTGGAAAGTAGATTAACATTACTAGGATAGCATTTTCCACTAAAAGAACATCAGTAAGATAACCTTGAAAATAAGGATATGCTAAGGAAGCATTCATATTACTTGTCATAAAGGCAAGAGTTAGAATTAAAAAACCAAAAAAGAAACCACGTGTTATTTTCTCAGAAGGGGTTTCCTGAGAATCCATAAGCACAGGTTCCTTTGTAATAGCTGTTGGTTCAACATTAGATGGATATATATTAAAAATATGTTTCTCAAATGTAAGTTCTTCATCTACTTTCCGATGAAATATAATCCCTCCCAAAATATTTGATGCTGCAAATATTAGAAGAGGACTATACACAAGGAATAACACTTCTGGAGTAACTATACTAAAGATTAGAAAAACCGTCACACTAATGATGGAACCAACAAAATTACCCCATCCAATCATTGCTGCTCTTTTTCCAAATGCAAAGGAGCGATTCATCTTACTCGACTTTTCTGAAATTAATGTATCTAACGGAGTCCAAAAGAACCCAACAAAAAATCCAAGAACAAACATTCCTCCTGTAAAGGTTATATAATTAGACATTATTATTCCAAAATACATTACTATATAAGCAGTAGCTCTTCCAAAACTACCAATTAGGACTAATAATTTCTTGGAGATTCGGTCGGTAAGATAACCCACTATTGGAGAACTCAACAAACCCCCCACCGTTTGAATAGAAAAAGCAAGGCCTAACTCTGTACGTGATACACCCAATAATTTAATTGTAACATATGGAATTAAAAAGGAAAAAAAGAAAAACCCCATGCTGTTCCAAAAAATGATCCTAATCATAGCTATGAAATCGGGTGTTGTAATATTGTTCATAATCTGGTTATTATTAACCTTTTTTGATTTTAAAGTCCCCATTAACAGTATTTAACCAATCTTTTTATGAGAATAAATTAAAAAATTATTCAATTCCTAAAAATTTCACGATTTTAAATATCTACATCAAATTTTTGCATCTCTAATAGATTCAGATAACTTTTTAAGTATAGTCATTAGAAGTTGATTAAAGAAATACTCTAATGTATCAAATAAGAAAGATATTATAAACTAAATAGGTAAACCTTAATTTTATGAGAATATTAACCTTACTCAAATAGATTTTGTAAAAATAAACTTAAATGCATTAATATGTTAACACCTGAACATGTAAAAGAAGTATTGAAAGATAACGTAATCAATTTAAGATTTCACGCTCGGGGAGGCCAAGGAGGTGTTACTGCTTCAAATTTGTGCGTTGAAGCTTTTTATGGCTATGGAATATGTCAACCTAAGTTCGGCGCAGAGCGAATGGGAAGTCCTACTGAAAGTTATGTAAGATTATCTGCTAATGAAGATTTAATCCGTTCTAATGAACAAGTTTATGTTCCACATTTCGTTGCAGTTTTAGATCCCTCACTTTTAGGCGAGATCGATGTCACGGCGGGAATGCCTAAAGGAGGGTGGCTAATTGTAAATACCTCATTAGATCAAATTAGCATTCAGCAAACAGTTGGCAGATCTGATCTAAATATTGCTACAATTGATGCTACCAGAATTGCTTTAGATGTCCTGGGGCGAAATATAACTAATACTATTATTTTAGGTGCCCTAATTCGTGTATCTTACATATTTACATTAGATGAGTTATCAGATGCAATTATGATGCGATTCAAAGGAGAAATCGCAGGAAAAAATATTGAAGCAATTAAACAGGCTATTGAAGAAACGTGTATATATGATATAGGTATAGACCCCGATTTTTCTATTGATAGTAAAGTACCATGGCAACAAGTAGAACTAGGACTTCCTGGTTATAAAGAAGTTGATAAAGCAGGTGTATGGTATTGTGATGAAAGCGTAATTCCAGTTGGAAGTGACCAAATCAATACGGGAAGCTGGGGAGAATGGGATGTAATTTGGGATAAGGAGATATGTACTGATTGTGCACAGTGTTGGTATATTTGTCCTGATTTTGCTATTCTGAGAGAAAAAGGTGAGGATAATTTATGGCATATGTCGGGGATAGATAGTTTTCATTGTAAGTCCTGTTTAAACTGCTTAGAAATATGTCCTGTCAATGCTATAAGTAAAAAGTTAAAGCAAGGACCTGCTGCATGCGCGGTTCCTGAAGAACAAGGAGGTCACAACTAACAATAATTCTTTTCACACTCTGAAAATCCATTTCTTCAATACCAAAAAACCCG